>NZ_SMCO01000010.1 GCF_004346685.1 Sulfurirhabdus autotrophica | reverse complement strand
ATGATTTCAAATCGGCACCAAAATATTTTGCTTTCTAAACCCCGCCCAGATTGGATCTTGGCGGCTCGATTCGCGATTTAACCGGACACTACTGACTTTGGATAATCAATTACATTCAAATTCACCTTACCCCAAAACAATTGCCACGGCATTGTTTCCAGTTCGGTCATGTAATTAAGCAAATCCAGATAGCTGCCTTGTACAACAATTTCCACGCCATGTTTGAAAACCGGTGAATCAGCTGGTTTCTTTGGTTCATTATTTTGGGCGACTGGTGCTGCCCCACCTGCACTTCCATTCACAACCGCTTGCCCCTCTTGCGCTTTTGATTCGCTCAAATTTGACGCTGAGAGCGTTTTTAACGAAACAAGGCGCAAATTGCCATTCCGCTTTAAAATATCCTCTAGAAGAGCAGCCATTTTATCTGGAGAAACCAGCCCTTTTTGCATCTCCATTAAATCTGCGTTCATTTTCGTGGCTTTCAGCTTCACTTCTTTCAGACGAATCTGGTTAGCCATATCAGGGTCAAATTGATGCGCTTGAATTTTTTGCTGAATCTCAGTCTGAATGGCAATCATCTGTGCCTGGTCCTGATTCACTTGCAAGGAAAACAATTTTTGCTTAGCGTACAAGGGATCAATTACAGCCGTATTTAACAATGCTACAAGAACAACAGCAGCCATCGCAAATACCATTACACGCTCGCGCAGACTGAGCAAATCGATTTTAGTTACCAGCGTTTTCCAATACTGCTTCATGAGCGCTTTGCTCCTGCCAAGGCTTCATTTTCCTTGATCCCTGAAGACCGTAAATTGAATTCGATAAATCCTGCAGGTTCTTGCTTGGCTGCACCGGCTACATCTTCTTTATTCGCCTTATCTACCATTGGCACACTCATCTCAAGCGCGGAAAACGATTTCCCTTGCATGACCTGTTCACGCTTCAATCGCGCTATATATGCAGGAACCAGTGCTGGCTGGAGGACGCGACCTTGAACCCCGATTTCATTTCCCGCACCGTAAATACTGAAACCAGTCAACCACAAGCCACTAACCACTTGCCGAGAAAAAGCGCGTAAATATTCCGAGTACCCTTTTGTATTCCCCAGTTCCCCATTTTCCAGAATATCCGACACTTCCTGCAACGACAGCAACTCAGCTTCAGCATCCCTCAGCTCTTGTTCCAACGCCTGATTTTTCTGCCTGGGTCCAAACTCTGCATTTACTTTTGCCAACTGTGACTGAGCCAGCGCGAGCTGATTACTGGTTTCAATTCCTTGTTTTTGTAACTTATAAGACTGGAAGCCCACATAACCAGCAATACATAACACCCCCACCACTATCAATCCCAAGGCTTGCACCATGGTAGTAGCTGAAAAATATTTTTCCTGCTTCAGAAATACCGGGTTAAAAAGGTTGATTTGCTGACTCAAAGCACCTTCTCCTCGTATCGCAAGGCTGCACCAAGCACCTTGAAATAGGCTTGTTGCGCTTGAGGTTTTTGCAACTCAGGTACTTTCGAGATATCTATGACGGATTCCAGATTAAATGTTTCTACCGGCATATACAAATTTGCAGCCAGGTATTGTTGCAACCCATTATCGTCATCGCTAATTGAGGATAATATTAATTTGGCAAGGGTAACAAATTGATATTGACGTTCAAAATGGTCAAATGAACGCTGCAATTCCAGCGTAATTCTTTCATAGTAAGCATTTTTCTGATCTGCATCATTTTGCGTCAACTGCTGCAACGTGATATCAATACGCCTGGATAAATAAAGTTCGCCATTAAAAGTAACAGTTAACATCCCGCCATCCCCATCAAAAGACAAGAACGCGACACCACGACCCTCTGGCTCCAGCAATACAGAGATATTGCGCTGCGCCAGTTCAGGAATATCAATCACACTCAATGGAATTTTAGCTTGGGCAAACATTGCCTGCCGCGCTTCAATCAACTGATTTTTAGCGGCCACAGCAAACATGGAGTGCGCGCGGACAGGGCTATTTTTATCTACCGGAATATCCAATACATCTATCGTTGCGTCATCAACGTGGAAATCCAGCATATCTTTCAGTCGCCAGCGAATTGCGGTTTTCAATTCCTCTGCAGGCACATTGGGTGCATCTACAGATAACAGCTGGTACTCACCTGATGCAAGTAAAGTCGCACAATGATATTGGTCTGCATGCAGGTCTTTCGCAAGTTTTTCCAGAACTGTCTGCACAGAAGCGCTTTCCACTGAATAAAAAGCCACTTGCTCAACTTGCGGTTTGCTAGTTGGGTAACGTGTTGCACGAGCGACATAAATCCCATCACTCTGCAAGCTAATTGCTATCAATCCTGCCCTATTTTTTGTTTTTCGGAATAAACCCATACTTACAGATTTTTTAATGTAAAATTAACTTTAAGTTAAATCAATAAACCATTGTTGTCAATAATTTTTCGGCAAATCCGTTTTTTATTTTCATCCTAATATCAAATATATACGGCCACATCTATTTGACCGAACAAGGTATAAACATCTTAATAATCCCGGTTCAATATATTTCTCTCATGTAAATAAATTCATTAGGGTTTTTATATACACCAAAGGTAGCTCTGGCAAACGGGTCCTGATCGTAACTGGCTGAACCAGACCACTTCCCTTTTAACCATGATGCATTCGCAGAAGTCGCATTTACCTGAGCAGCAAGAGGCGGCGCAACACAACTTTTATCCGTCGCCACAATAGTCGTCAGCTTCACTGCCAGATCCACACTGCCATTATTACCTGCTCCCGGTTTAACCAGTACTAGATTACCGCGTCCGGCAGACAACCGGCTGCCGATAGACGCTCCCGTTTTACAGGCAGAAAGGTTATTTGTGTAATTATTCTGGCGCATATTACTGGCTACGAACATTGTGCAATTATCTGCCGTGTTAGTGACGAAAGATGTGCCATTCCAGTATTGCACCTCAAGCGGAACGGGAAGATTCAACAACTCCGAACCATGTGCGCTTGTAAGTTTCAGCCGTCCATATCTGAATGCATTGCCTGAATCAAAAGCAATGCTATTGAATTGCGCATTCGTTGTGGATGCAATCACACCATTACCTGCCACCCCCGATTCACTCGAATCACTGACAGAAATAGAGAGATTGATTGCCGCAGTAAATGGGCTTTGCGGCGTAGTCAAGTTACGGTTAAATGTCAGGGTGTCTGTGCTGTTAGGAGAAACCGTACCACTGCCATTATTATTGCTTGTTATAACAGGCGCGCCCATTACAGTGGTCAGCCCCGGTGTACTGGCCGGGGTCAGCGTATAGGTATAAGCCTGAGTAACGTCAGTGGTAGCTATTTTCCATAGTGCACCTCGGTAATTAATCGTTGTCGCCCCACTGGCATTTTTTGCCGTTAATAAAGCCTGGGGTGATAGTGCGTACCCGAAGGGCTGACCAATATAAGTAAAAGAGCGGGTTCCACAGGCCGCATCATTAAAGGTCAGAAACCCCGGCGTATTGGCAGTGATTCCATCAAAATGATCAGGAACAAACCGTCCCACATTGAAAATTGCAGAAGTAATATACCGCTCTACCGTAGTTGAGCCATCAGCAGCATCAACATTGGAAAAGGTAGTATCAACAAACTGCATGGCAAATGCACCAGCATCGCTATAAGTAGCCGTTGTTGAGGCAATCACCCCGGAAGCCGCTACCCATGTACCCACATTAAATGTGCCCAGCGTGCATCCGCTCACTGGCAAAATACAGGATGTTAAACTTCCAGCTGGCGTGCCATTATAGTTAGTCGTCGTATTACCTAATGCATTTACGGCTGTGGCACCAATACTGAAAGGCTGCCCCGCCTTGTGCACATTACCCCCGGTATCGCTCGTGTTGTATAAAGTTCTTACAGTCCCCGCAGCACTCCAGTTTGTATCACTTACGCTCACTGGAGAAAATTGATTGGGCCGAATAGCAAAGTTATCCGAGGAACAGCCGATAGCTGTCGCCACACCTGTCCCGGGGTAACTGACTCTTACACGTACATCCCGCCAGGCATTGTTTTCTGCAATACCCGTGATGCGGTGGCGCCCGGCACTCCCAGTAATTGCCGCATCACCTGCCGCAAAAGTCTGGCTGGCTAGCGTCTGGATCACCGTCCAGGTAGACCGGCAGCCATTGGCATCCAATGCACCTGTGTTGTTACTGCTATCAAGCAACTCCACTTTTACAGCCCCTGTAAATCCCGGTTCAATGCCTGTTTTTGCAGTATTCAGCGCGACAAGATCAAGATTAAAAGCTTGCGCTGATATTTTGGTTTTAATGACACCGGAAATTGCGGTGGCTGGAGCCGTTGCTGTTTCGTAGGCATTAAATCCTCCGGGTACAACGACACCTGTTTCTGGCGTGCCCAGTGTTACTACTACAACACTCCATTCCACATCATCAAGCAAAAACCAGCTGCGATACTGACTCACATTATCTACCCTGATTTCCAGATTCACAGTTTGACCTGCTACACCAGCCAAACTGACAGAACAGGCAACCCAAGGTTGCAGACCCCGGTTGTAAGTAGCACTCATGCCCAGAGTATGATTATTCGATCCTGTTCCATTATCCCAGTTGTTGTAGGGGCCATATCCCGGAGCTGTTGATGTAGCAGCACTTGTTCTGTAATTCGGACTAAATGGGCAAGTAACATAATTATTTAATTGAGGACCGACTACATCCAGAAGTACCGCAGAAGTGGACGGATTCAGCAGACGCACCCGGATAAAATCATAATTTGTGGTGCTGCCATTAGCGCCGCTATCCCAGCCTTCCGGCTCAAACCGGATAATCATATTACCGGGGCTGCTGGCTGGTACAGTAATACTTTTTGTTAACGTGGCTGTTCCGCCTGAATCTGTGTTTGTCCGATACCCGATCAAGTAAGAGAATTGACCGGTATTGGGAATACCGCTGGTGTTTACTGTGGTTTGATCTGCAACTGTGACAGTCTCTGACGGACGAATCTGGATATCCATATTGCCATTCGTGCGCGTACTGGCATTCCAACCGGGCGGCGTAGCCGTACCTGTGCCGCCTCTTTCAAAATTACCGTTAATAGGCGTTTGCGGGTTAGTCGCTTTAGGGCCATTAGCCGCTACATCAAAATATAAGTAGTAAGTAGCGGGGCCCGCATCTTCCAGAATAAAACGCACTTCACCCCGGCTATTGCCAGTGGCATCCGTTGTCCCTGCGTAGATTGAATCCGTAAATTCCTGAATAGTACTCAGCGTTGTACCGTCAGCACGCGTCACTCGAGGGGAATTAACATCAAACGTCCCCGCTGCCCCCAGTGTAGTCAGGAGCGCAGCAAAATCAACATCCGCTTTAATGGTACTGTTTACGGTAGTACCTGCCGGGATATTAATGGGAACGCGGTAGCTCCATGTAGCATTAAACCAGGCAGCAGATGCGAAGACCGGCATAAATAATAAAACAGCCAAAATCTTTGCATACCAACTACTTGGCAATAGTAAGCGAGAACACAAGCTGGAAAAAATCCGCTTCATGACTCTATTTTCAACTGCAACTGAATTTATTCTGCTCTGCAGCATTTTTTAATCATTTCCCTTGGCAACGAAGGCTTCCCATTTCCGCAATTAACACTCAATACAATTCACGCATGTAAATCAATTCATTCGCGTTTTTATAAACGCCAAATGTGGCGCGCACACGCGGATTCTGGTTGTAACTGGTTCCCGTCCACTTTCCTTGTAAATACAGTTGATTGGCTGCTGTGGCAGCTTGCTGCGCGGCGGGTAATGGGGCAACACAAGTTTGCCCGGTTGCGGCAGCCCCCAGATTAACTGTCACGTCTACGCTACCGTTATTACCCGCCCCGGGTTTGAACAGCTTCAGATTGCTTTTACCTGAACTCAGACGGCCACTGATAGAGATCGCCGTTTTGCAAGCGCTCAAGTTGGCAAGATAATTCCCCATAGTGACATTGGTCGCGGTAATCATGGTGCAGTTGTCCGCCGAATTCGTCACAAAAACTGTCCCATTCCAATATTGCGCTTCTGCGGGAATCGGTAAATCCAGCAACTCCGAGCCAAACGCATTACCCAGCCTGAAGCGCCCATAGCGAAATTCATTGCCGGAGTCGAATGCAATACCGCTACCTGTTCCATTGAATATGGCAGGGGTTGTGGTACTAATCGTGCCATTACCTGCCACTCCTGCTTCACTGGTATCGGAAACACTCATATTCAGGGAAATGCTGGCATTAAAGGGTGACTGAGGTGTAGTCAGGTTACGGACATAGGCCAACAGATCTGTAATCGCTACATTTTCGCTGCCGGTACCGTTATTGTTTGGCGTAACGGTCGGCACTGTAACCAGACTGACATCCAACGTACCTGAAACGCTGCTGTAGGCAAATGCAGGCGTGGGACGCCATAACGCCCCACTATAGTTCTGGGTTGTGGCCCCGGCAAAATTTCTGGCCGTAATCAGTGCCTGTGGCGCAGTGGTATAGCCAAAACTTTGACCGATGTACGTAAAAGAACGGGAGGGACAGGTTGCGTCATTGAAGGTTTTGAACGCAGGCGTGTTATTTGTTATTACGCTAAAATAATCAGGCACAAAACGTCCGACATTGATGGCAGCGGACTCGATATAACGTTCAGTAGTACTGGAATCTGCAACATCCACATCGGCAAAGCTGGTATCCACCAGCTTCATGGTAAACGCACCCGCTTCACTGTAACTGGCTGTCGTCGAAGTCACTACTCCTGAAGCTGCTGCCCAGCTCCCTGGCGCCAAGGTACCCAGCGTGCAGGTAGTAGGGGTACCTGGCAACAGACATACTGTCAGCATGGCTCCGGGGCTACCACTATAATTCGTTGTTGTTATTCCTGAGGCATTGATGGCTGTCGTATCCATGCGGAAAGGGCGACCGGCCTTATGGACATTGCCGCCTGATACTGCCGTGTTATTGAGGGACCGTGCCGTGCCAGCCGTCACGCTATCTGCATCGCTGATGCTGACACTGCCTAAACTGGCTGGCCGGATGGCGAAATTATCTGTGGAACAAGATAAGACTGTAGGCGATACAGTTGGATAGCTGATCCTTACCCGCACGTCTTTCCACGCGTTGCTTACCGCTGCAAAACTGACAGTAGACCTCCCCCCACTTATTGCCGAAGAAATGGTTTGCAGAACGGTTGAACTTACAGGGCAGTTATTACCATCGAGACCAATACCGGTTGTGGTATTACCGAGCAATTCCACTTTCACCGTATTGCTAAAGGTGCTGGCCTGAACACCCCCACTGATTGCTACCACATCAAGGTTAAATGCGCTGCCTGCGATTTTTGTCTTGATCACCCCAGTCGTTACATTGGCCGCAGTGCTCGTTTCGAAAGCGTTAAAACTGCCTGGCGCAGAACTCGCCACCGTGACCGCAGCGCTTGCGGTATTGTTTGCTGTATTGGAATCAGGATTATCGGCAGAAACGGTGGCAATATTAGTCCATGTTCCCGCACTGGCACCATTGGCTATTATACTCAGGGTCTGCGAACCGTTTACAGCCAGCGTACCTAATGTCCAAAGCCCGCTTGCGGCACTATAAGTGCCAGATGTAACCGTATGCGACACATAAGAAAGCCCGGCAGGAAGCGAATCACTAATAATAAGTGTGCTGGCAATATTGGGGCCCAGGTTGGTCACTGTCACCGTGAACGTAACGTTGGCGCCTAGCAGTATACTGCCGCTACTGGCCGTTTTCGTCACCCTCAGGTCTGTCGTTGCTCCGCCTGGCGTATTCCCGCCACAGCGTGTTTGAAAAGAATTAGATCCGGTTCCTGGTGTGTTTCGCCAAGGACCTACACCGTCCGGACTACGGTCCACTCCTTTCTGAGCGGGATTGATTAGCAAATCAGTAGGGGGACTAATAAAAGAGCAAGTAGGATAAGGCGAATAATAGCCTGAGACTGGGAAAGACTGTCTTGCTCTAAGAATATCCACAACATCATCATTCGCATCCAGCAGAACAATGTCTGCATCCTTAGGCGAAGTGGAAAAACTGAACACATAATACTCATCGCACTGTTCTGTAGTCGGAAAATTCTGTTGCAAATACGTTCCCACTCCCGAGTAGACCCGCACTTTCCAGCCCGTCAACGGTGTAGCAATATTGAGGCGTTTCACTTCAGAAAAATTGAGCTGGTAATTGTATTCATTCAGGGTGGCTTTGCCAATATCTGGCGAACACGCACCAGCAGCCAGCGCCGACATAGTCCAGAACATCAGGAAAAAACTCACTGACAGCAGCCGGATGCACTGCTTGAAGCCGAAACTCAGATTGGCTATTCCATGCATAAACTTGCCATGCTTATTTACCTACAGTCGCTTTCAATTGGCGCTCTACATAGGTAGCGGCACCCACTGTTCCCTGAGTGGCAGTGGCGGTAATTTGATAGAGTGTCACGCTGCTTCCCCCTTCCGTGTAGGGGCCATAGGTTGCACACTGGACCGTCAATGAGAACCCCGAAAGCCCTCCGCCAACCGGAACCACGGTACTGGCTGCACAACTTCCCTGAAGTGCTTTGTAAGCACCCCATTCAATGCCGGTTCGAGCAGCCTGATACGCTTTTGCTCCCTGCAAATCCTGAGCAGAAGTCATATGCTGCACGGTCGAAAAAGTCAGCATGAAAGCACCCAGTGATGCCAGTACAACCAGCAGAAAAATTGCGGCAACTATGGCAAACCCGCGCTGCGGGGTGTTGATAGCTGAAATTTTAGAATCAGGGCACATTGCTGACATGCACCTCATGATAAATGCTGACCGTTTCACCCACTTGCGTTAATTGCAGCCAGGCTGAAACCAAGCCGGCACGCTGGGTAACCACCAATGCGTTATAAGAAATCGAACACCCGCTAACACTTCCCGCCAACAAGGAGTTGGCTGTTCCCCCAGGAAAACTGGTTGGCTGAGCTGCCTGAATCGAATAATTCCAGTAACGTGTCAATTTACCCGTGACAGGATCACACACGTAAGAAACAGGGTAAGACACAATCTGGAAACGGTTAGCCGGAGAAGCAAAGGGAAAAGCTTTGGCTGCAATTTGAACATTATTGCCTGTCACACCGGTAATGGCGCTGCTGTTATCGCCACTATATGCGTCAGCCCCAGCCATCCCCAGATTGTAAACAACCACCAGATTCTGCTCGCCCGCTACAGTAGCAACTGGAGGTCCCAGCACATCAAAACTACTATCCGAGCCTGTAAAGTCGAGAATATCACCCGCAGGACCGTCAGCCCGATAACGCCCGCCACCACTGGTTTGCAAAAATTCCAGGTAATAGACGCCACCCGACTGGGTAACGCGAACACTATTCGGAAGTGCCAGTCGCAAATCACGGGCAATACGGCGAGTTGCCGTATCGGCAATATCCGTCAGTTCAGCACGGCGTGCCGAATCAATATAACCTTGCACAGGAATTTTAATAAACACTGCGACCATTGCGGAAACAATCCCGGTAAGCGCGATCACTATGATCGCTTCTATCAGGGTAAATCCCCGTTGAGATTTCATCATATGTGTCAGCATGTCATCACGGAACTGCATTCGGAGCGTATCGAAAACGATAGCCAGTCATGGGAATATCTATATTGCCGGAAGTCACCCTGACATCGATCTGCAACACATCCGCAGCTGGCAGCGAAAAAGCGGCACCCGCCTGGGAAATGGTCACTGTCGCAGTAAATCCGGCAAGCCCTGCAATCGGGCTATTATTGATATCTACAATCGGATTCATGGTAAAACCGTGATAGTCATTGACGTTATCAAACTGGGGGGCGGCATATCGAGTTTCACCTTCCGGCCCCATAGCCTCTACGGTGGTAGCACACCCCCCGGCGCCTACAAACGCCCCAGTTGCAGTGGCTGCATTAGTATCATCCGGATCGCAATAGGTAAAGGGTTGCAGCTCAATTTCTTCCAGCAGGGATTCGGCAACCGCCTGGGCCTGTTTACGCACCATGGGGTCAGCACTATTTGCGGTAGTCACGTTCATGACAGACAGAATTCCTGCCACACCTATACTGATGATCATGATAAACATGATCAATTCCACCAGTGATACCCCTTTCTGACGGAATGCCATTTTATTAAGCACAATCTCAGGAATGCACATAGCCTGTATCCTGCTCTATGATAATACTGCCTGAAGTACCGGCCACCTGAATGGTCTGACCAAAGTTCGCTTGCCCCAAAGCATTAAACTGGAAATTGCTGGGAGTAGCCTGAAAACTCACACCAGAAAGTGCTGTAATTAGAAATGGGGTTCCACCTGACGGGCTTGTCAAGTTAAGGGTACATGCTCCTGAACCAGCTGCGGCCGCTATGGTCAGTGTCACAGTAGAGGCTGTGAATGTCACACACACGGTCCGCCTTTGCGCAATTGCTGACTTTTGAGCATATCGCAGTGCGGAGAGAGTTTGGTCATAAAACCCTCGTTGGTCGTAAATTTGCCGATCAAAAAAACGCGGCAACGCTGTTACCGCCAAAACCCCAATTATGACAATAACAACCACCATTTCTATTAACGTAAAACCTGCTATCTGTTTATTTTTATTGAGCATTATAATTTAGATACTCGTCAAAACAATCATAAGCTTACAGCGTCTCCACATACAAACCATATCATAGTCCTCTGCAAGAAATCACTGCGTTTCAGCACAGAAACGACATCATTTCACAAGAAATAAAGGGGCACTTCCGCGCCCCTTTAATCCCCACCATTAGGGGTTCTACCCCTGATTAAATTTCCAAATTTCGCAACTTTATACGCAGAAAATTATCTTTTACTACTTTACGCACTAAACTTAAACACCAGTCACACTTGCAGTGGTCGTAGCGCCACCAGAAGTTTGAGTAATAGTACATGCTACTGTTGTATCCACAGCAATAGCAGCGGCTGTAAGAGTATAACCTGTCGTCAACCCGCCTTGCATGGCGCTTGCAATATCAGTGCAATTAGCTACTGGGACCCCTTTTGCACCTGCGCTGGCCTTACGAGCTCCATAATTAATGACACTAGCGGATTCAACTGCACCTTTTACGCCTTGTAGTGCAGCAGCCTTAGCCTCAGAAGATAAATCAATAAATTTCGGCAGGGCGGTCGCAGCCAAAATCCCCAGAATTACGATTACCACTACCAATTCAATCAAAGTAAAACCTGTTTGACTCGTTTTCATTTCCAATTTCCTTTTCACTTTTAAAAAATTCAACTCAAAAAGTTGCTAACTATAAACATAGCAAGTTACATGCCAACCAGTTTGTAAACGCCAATTCTATGCACAAGTAGCCAATGTAGCCGTAATCGCATAAGTTGGTAATGAATTTGCCGCAGCCGCCGCAGTATAGGAGATAGTGCAATCCGTTGCCGCAGCTGCGCCTGTATGATTTGCATCTGGCGCGGCAATCCGGGGCGCCGTTAATCCTGCTATCACATAGTCCGGAGCCACCAATCCTGCCAGTGGAACAATTGTCGCCACGTTAGGATAACCGTTAGTATAAACAACAACGGTTCCCTCGATGATGATGTTCGGGACAGGCGTTCCTGTGAAACTTGCGTCAAAACCGCGCGTAATCAATGTCGCATGGGCCATTGCTGCAGCGGATTTCACCGCACCCATTGCACCATTCATTTTAGCTAAACGGGCATCGGCTTGTAGTGCGGTAAACCTTGGCAAGGCAATCGCTGCCAAGATACCTAGAATAGTAATAACCACCACCAACTCAATCAGCGTAAAACCACGTTGAATTTTTTGCATTTCTTTCGCTCCTTACTTACGATAATTCAAACAAATCTTTCAATCACAAAAAACCATTTCAACTTCTTATCAATTAAAACCATTGATAAGATTCTATCAATACCAGTTTTATGCTGGCAAAGGGTTGATCAACGCCGACACCCGGTGGGTTACGTATGAGCTTCACCTGATACCGCACCTGTTTTTCCCCAGCAATTCCAGATTGGAAATGATTTCCGTTTCTTACCAAGTAAACAAGTGTATGTCTTGTTAAGTCGTAATACCAGCTTCCTGCAGGAAGCTGTTTAGGGTTTGCATTCTTAAATTGCCCAACGTAATTGCCTGGTTTATTCTCTACCCAATCAAACGGATTTTCCAGCGCCAACTTACTATACTCTTGAGCACGCCCTTCAATTAACAGTTTAGCCATGCGCAAGCGCAGTCCACTCTGAAGCTCAGTTGCCTTGTATTCCATATCGGCCTTTTCAGCGAGTTCTTGATAGTAAAGTAAACGATTTATTAAAACGATCGCCAAAATACTGATCAACACCGATATAACCATCAGCTCAAAGAGCGAGAAACCTTGGTGTTTAGAGACACCAACCACGCTCTTCTGCAATTCCTGCTTTAGTCCAAACACACCGTTTTCCTATAGCTCGGGAATTATTTATGCATTGCAACTTTTCCCAGGTCCCATATCGGCAAAAATACACCCAACGCCAGAATCAACACAAGTATACCTAAACCAACAATCAGAATAGGTTCAATTTTGGATGAAAGCGTTTTCAGTTCGTAATCCACTTCGCGCTCATACATTTGGGCAATCTCATCCATCAGGCTGTCCAATTCTCCTGTTTCTTCCCCAACAGCGATCATCTGCAAGACAATAGGGGTGAACACACCCGATGTTGTGGCGGTACGCAATATGCTTTCGCCCCGTTCCACTCCATCACGAATCTGGTCTACACGGCTTTCAATGTGCGCATTATCCACTGTTTGTGCAACCACATTCAGCGCTTGCACAATGGGCACACCGCTTCTGCTGGCCAATGCAAAACTACGGGCGAAACGTGCCAAGGTGCCTTTCAGTATGATCGGCCCGATAATCGGAATCTTAAGCTTAGCTTTATCCCACTTATAACAGCCCTTGGGGGTGGCTACGTATAGTTTAAAACCGAATATTGCGCCCACAATTATCGCGATCACCAACGGCCAGTAGTGCACCGTAAAATTGGAGAAATTGATCAGAATTTGGGTCATAAAGGGCAGCTTGGCATTGAAGCCGGCATACACTTTGGCGAAAGCGGGAATAACAAACAGGTTAATCACCCCGATTGCCACCACCATGGCAATTACAACAAACATCGGATAACGCATTGCTGTGCGAATTCGCTCGCGCATTTCTCTTTCAAATTCCAGGTGATCAAACAACCGCAGAAAAATTTCTTCCAGCCGCCCTGTCATTTCTCCCACACGCACCATACTGATATAAAAAGGAATGAACACTTCCGGATGGCGTCGCATCGCGGCAGAAAGTTCGCGCCCGGCATCCAGCGATTCGCGAATATCCTGCAAAACCCGTGCAAATGACTTGTTGATGGCGGATTCCTGCAATCCAGCCAGCCCGCGCATTATGGGCACCCCTGATTTTAACAAGGTGTAAAGTTGACGACTAAAAAGCTGCACATCAATAGAACGTACTTTTTCTTCGCTAAACCGTTCCCACCAACCTCTTTCTGTGCTTGTTACTGTCTTCTTGGTCAGTAAAATTTCAATAGGGGTCACACCCGTACTAAATAGCTGATCAGCTACCGCACTGCTATCGACACTTTCAAGTACCCCCTGGATCAGTTCCCCCCGGGAATTACGTGCTTTATATGCAAAAAATGGCATTAGTATCCCTGCGCGGAATAAAACAACTTCCGGGTGATCAATAGCGCTACTTTTTCTATTTCAAAGATTTCCAGAACATGCACTTTTCTGTTCCTTTTTATCTTAATCATCGAACTGATTACTAATACGCATTGCCTCAGACACCGTAGTTTTACCCGCTAAAACCAGTGCTACGGCATGGCGTCTTAATGTCTCGCCAGCCATTTGGGCCTGCGCCACTTTCAAGAAGTGTGCCGGGTCGTGGTGGTTTGCTGCATCAGCCACTGCTTCGGTCATTTCCAGCATTTCATAGGCACCGGTTCGCCCACGGAATCCTGTTCCATTACAATGAGAACATCCACGCCCATGCAGGTATTTACGATCTCCAACAGTATCTTTTAATTCGCTTTTCAGCCATTCGCGCTCTGTTGGCTTTAGCTCATAGGGTTCTGCACAGCTTTCACAGATAACGCGCAATAACCGTTGCGCCAACACTGCTTGCAGTGACGTTGCCACCATATATCTTGGCACCCCCATATCCAATAAACGAACCGGGGTGCTTACCGCGTCATTGGTGTGCAATGTTGACAACACCAAGTGACCGGTCATGGCGGCGCGCATACCAATCTGAGCGGTTTCCTGATCGCGCATCTCACCCACCAGCACTACATCCGGATCTTGTCGCAAAGCGGAGCGAAGCACTTTGGCAAAGGTCAGATCAATTTTGTCATTTACCTGCACCTGATTTATGCCGGGCAATCGGTATTCCACTGGATCTTCTACCGTTATCAGCTTTCGTTCAATCGTGTTCAGTTCCGATAACGCACCATACAGAGTGGTCGTTTTACCACTACCGGTTGGCCCTGTAACCAGTACCAATCCATTTGGACGCTGCACGATTGTGCGAAACCGATCCAGCATAGCTTTTGGCATCCCGATCGAATCCAATCGAAGTGCGCCCCCACTTTGATTCAACAACCGCATTACAACGGACTCACCATATTGGGTAGGCATGGTGGAAATACGCACGTCAACATCCTGCTGTTTGACTTTAACGGCAAAGCGTCCGTCCTGGGGTAATCGTTTCTCGGAAATGTCGAGGCCGGCTGTAAGTTTCAGGCGTAGGGCCATTGCACTGGCAATCTTGATATCCGCTTCGGTTTGCAAATGCAACAAACCATCGATACGGAAACGAATTTGAATACGGGTTTCTTGTGGTTCAATATGGATATCTGACGCTCTGACCTGCACGGCGTCATCAAAAACCGATTGCAATAGTTTAACAACTGGCGCTTCTTCCTGACCTGCTGCCGCGCCAATAGTGCCAAAATCAATGACTGTGTCGCCAAGCTCTTCTTCTAGTTTCTTCGCAAAATCGGTAATTTCTTCTGTTCTGCGATAAATACGATCAATGTTCTGAAGCAATTCCCCTTCATTCACCACCGCCAGTTCAATGTTGCGTTTTACCAAGCGGGAAATTTCATCATAGGCAAATAAATCTGTAGGGTCTGCCATCCCGACCAGGATAGCAGAGCCTTGGTCTTCCAATGGAATAGCGCGAAAACGGCGGGCCTGAACTTCTGGCAGCATGTGCGCCACTTCACTTTTCAGGTTATAAAACTTCAGATTGATATAGGGAATATTAAGCTGCTTGGCCAAAGCACCAGAAATTTGCTCTTCGGTTACAAAACCGTTTTCCACAAATACCCGTCCGAGCTTGCGCCCGGAACGTTTTTGTTCTGCCAGTGCCATATTCAGCTGTTCTTCAGACAACAGCTTCTGCTGCACTAAAATCTCACCTAAGCGGACTTTTTCCGGCCGTGCCATAACTATTCCTCTATGATTGCTTAGGTTACAAAATCCAGATTTGCAAATTATATGCCATCACAGCACATCTATAGTAAATTATTATGTTATCGTCGCATTTCATTGAATCTTTAGATTAACTTTTTTCCCTTCATCACACAAGCCAATGTTTGACATCATTTTATATCAACCTGAAATCCCCCCAAATACCGGCAATATCATCCGCTTGTGCGCGAACACAGGTACCGGACTCCATTTAGTTAAGCCACTTGGCTTCGCACTGGAAGACAAGCAGTTGCAACGAGCGGGTTTAGACTATCACGAGTATGCAAAACTGGTGGTCTACGAAAACTGGGCAGAATGTATGCAGCACTTCGCAGGAAGGCGGCTATTTGCCGCAACCACGAAAGGATCTAAACGTTTTAGCGATGTTGAATATGTAAAGGGAGATGTATTTGTATTCGGGCCGGAAACCCGAGGGCTGCCTGCCGATATTCTTGAGTCCTTTTCAGCGGAGAATCGCATTCGCTTGCCTATGCTCCCCCACAGCCGCAGCTTGAATCTTTCCAACTCAGTTGCAGTGACTGTTTTTGAAGCATGGCGCCAATCAGGATTTGAAGATGGCGTGTAATTTCACTGTCGGCTTAGATTTTCTGCCTTTTGGTCCCGGTTCAGCAACGCCTCAACGGCAGTTTTAGCCGGCAATCCTTCATACAGCACCTGACAGACTGCTTCTGTAATCGGCATTTCCACATTCATTTTGCGTGCCAGGTTCTGTACTTCACGAGCGGTAAAAACGCCCTCAGCAATATGCCCTAATTCTTGCAGCACTCTTTCCAGGCTTTCACCCTTCGCCAATTTCAATCCCACGGAACGATTACGCGATAAATCTCCGGTACAGGTCAGAATTAAATCGCCCGCGCCAGTCAGCCCCATAAATGTTTCTGGCTGGCCTCCCAAGGCCATGCCGAGTCTTGTCATTTCAGCAAGACCTCGTGTTATCAACGCCGCGCGAGCGTTATAGCCAAACCCCATACCATCCGATATACCCGCTGCAATGGCCATCACATTTTTAACGGCGCCACCCAATTCCACTCCAATCACATCTTCACTGGTATAAACCCGTAAATGCGTTGAGTGAATTTGCGCAGCGGCTTCTCTGGCAAAAGTTTTATCTGTGGATGCCAGCGTTAGTGCCGTAGGGAGCCCGGATGCAACTTCCTGCGCAAAACTCGGACCAGATATCACGCCACATGGCATAGCATGCCCAAGTTCTTCCGCATAAACCTCATGAAGCAGTTTCATTGTTCCGGACTCAAAACCCTTACAAGCCCAGATCAACGGCACTGACAGGCCGGTAGTTGCAATTTCACGAAGAAGCGGTCGAAACCCCGCTGTAGGGACAACGGCTAAACTAAGATTAGCCGAATGCAGCGCTTTAGACAGGTCGGACTCAACCTGCAACTCAGATGGATAAGTAAAACCTGGTAAATATCGGCTATTACAACGAGCCTCTGCCATTTCAGCCACTTGAAGCGCATTGCGCGCCCACAAAGTAACCTCATGCTGCTTGGCCAAACTGATTGCCAATGCCGTTCCCCAGGCACCTGCACCTAAAACTGCAATTTTCATTCTGGTTCCGACTATTGAACTTGGTATGATAAGGATTCATCACGCTGAAATCCGTACACGTGCATCATATGCCCCACACTTGGGAAATAGGTATATACCCGTTTTGACCATCACGATGACGAACTTTGACCCAGCCAGGCGTAGAAAACTCGAGCAGTTCCAATGCAACACGCTGCTCAGCCTGAAAGGCTAGTGGCGACTTGCTATCAGGCGCTTGCATAATATCGGCAAGCGGCACATTGACCATAACCGTACGCTTTTCGCTCAGCTTTTCTTTTTCTACCCAGGTCAGATCGCCACTGATATCGCGAACCTTGGCCCAATGCTCCAGACTAACAACCACTTCGACCGGATAATATTGGCTTGCAATAAACAAGCGGTTAGCTTTCAGCGAAGGCGCATCATACATTATGGTGGCATTTGCGGCGATGGAACGAAACTCCAACGCCCACGTTGTGGTACTCAGCAACAAACAGGCACCTAACACTCCTGACAGGAATATCAGTGCCTTATTTTTCATGCCACACACCCTTTAACACACACTGTATTAATGAGTCGTACCAGCTGCTGCTGCCTGATCTTGTTGAGCCTGTTTCTGCTGTTGATACAAACCCTCAAAATTCATCGGGTTCAAAATAACAGGAGGAAATCCTGCGCGTGTTACAGCATCTGAAACCACTTCACGCACATAGGGGAACAAAATATTCGGACAGGCAATGCCCAGAATAGGATCCATTTCTTCAGCGGGTACGTTATTAATACGGAATATTCCGCCCTGAGTGGCTTCAATCAGAAACATGGTTTTTTCCTGCAATTTCGCAGTAATGGTCACGGTCAATGAAGTCTCATAAATACCTTCACTCACCACACCTTGTTTGGTGTTCAATTGCACATCAATTTGAGGCGCTTCGCGCTCCAGAAAGATTTGTGGTGCATTTGGAATTTCAAGGGAAAGATCTTTCAGATACAGTTTTTCAATGGAAAAAACGGGTTGTTCTTGTTCGCTCATTTTTTTGGGTCTTTTAGAATAAAAATAGTACTGTTAATGGAATGGATGGGTAGCCCACCCGGTTGAATCATTTTATATTTATAATTTTTCACTTTGAAGACATCATAGTATCTTCAATCTTTCTTGGCAAAACGTCAACGTACAAAATATATTTCAGTGCTGCTTTAACCAATTAACCAAACTAGGGCCATCAAGCGCTCCTGACACCCTGTCTACTTCAACGCCATTTTTGAACAGCGCCAGAGTAGGAATACTTCTGATTTGATATTGGCTGGCCAATGACTGTTCTTGCTCGGTGTTTACCTTGGCAAAACGAAATTGTGTTTTAAGTTGCGCAGCCGTTTGCGTGAAAATGGGTGCCATCATCTTACACGGACCACACCAGGAAGCCCAGAAGTCCACGATTACAGGCAGATCATTTTTCGCAATAAACCGCGCAAAGTCTTTCTGACCTAATTCTACTGGTATGCCTTCCAGAATGGGCGAACTACACTTCCCGCACTTTGGGCCTTGCCCCATGCGTTCTTGTGGTACGCGATTTATAGCCTGACAATGCGAGCAAACAATATTTATCATAAGTTTTAAATATAGTACAAGCAATCCATTACAGAAAATGAATCAAGTTTAAGCTTTCAGCAACTCATCCAGCTTGCCTTCCACATCTAACTCAGAAAGGTCATCAAATCCACCAACATGGAAATCGCCAATATAGATCTGAGGCACTGTGCGGCGTCCGGTACGTTCCATCATTTCTTCACGTTTACCCGGTTCGACATCAACACGGATCTTAGTCACTTCCGAAACGCCTTTGCGTTGCAACAGGCGTTCTGCCATGGTGCAATAAGGACAAACCCCGGTACAATACATACTTACATTTGGCATTTCATTTCCTCTCTACGGGCATATTTGCCTGTTCCCAGGCCAAAATACCCCCTTTCAAATTATATACTTCCGTGAACCCGCTCTTGGCCAAAGTCCTGCAGGCACTGGCAGAACGTGCACCGCTACGACAACTGATCACAACGGGCTTTTCTTTGTATTTAGTCAATTCCTGTAAGCGGCTTGCTAGCTGCCCCAGCGGAATGTGTTTGGAGTTTGGGATACGACCTGCGGCAACTTCCTTGTCTTCACGTACATCCAGTACCAGCGCATCACGATGATTCATGAGTTGAACTGCTCCGACTGAATCCACTTCTTTCACACCGGAAAGTCTTCCACCGAAGGTGGTCCACAGCAGCATCACGCCACTGATCACAGCCAATCCGAAGAGTCCCAGATTATTTTGCAAAAAATCCAACCTTAATACCCCTTAAAAATAATCAAGACCCGCAGGTTTCTTTTACACCAAACTTCTTGAGAATGGTGTCCATCGGACAAAACTTGGTAAACCCACTCTGAAACAGGTTAAATCCTACAAATAATGTAAACCACAGCCAGTTTACATTTTGGAAAATGGGACTACCTTGAACACCTAAAGCCAATGATAACATTACAAAAAAACCTGCGACAATGCGCACAATACGATTTACAGTCATACAATTACCTTTCAAAAATCAAAAATAAAAACTCAGCCAACTTTTTCGTAGCGACGATACATTAAAGCGTAATACAGTACGGGAATCACAACCAGTGTTAACAATGTGGAGACGAGAATACCAAAAATCAAGGAGATGGCTAACCCATTAAAAATGGGGTCATCCAGAATGAAGAACGCACCAAGCATGGCTGCCAGACCCGTCAATATAATTGGCTTGGCTCTGGTTGCACCGGAACGGATGACTGCCTCCTGAAACGGCATGCCTTCTGCTACCTGAAGATTAATAAAATCTACCAGCAAGATGGAATTACGCACAATAATACCTGCAAGCGCTATCATACCGATCATTGAAGTTGCGGTAAACTGCGAGCCCAGCAAAGCATGTCCCGGCATAACACCGATAATCGTCAATGGTATTGGCGCCATAATAACCAGTGGCACCAGGTAAGACTTGAACTGCGCCACTACCAGCAAATAAATCAGTATCAAGCCCACAGCGTAGGCTATTCCCATGTCCCGGAAAGTTTCATAGGTTACCTGCCACTCGCCATCCCACTTAATACTGAATTGGCTATAGGGGTCTTCCGGCTGCTTGATAAAGTATTCACCCAGTTTTCCGCCTTCGCTCAAATTCATACCCAAAGTTTTGGTGCGAATATCAAACATGCCATATAACGGGCTATCGAGCTTGCCTGCCATATCTCCTACTACATAGACCACAGGCAGCAAATCTTTATGATAAATTGATTTCTCTCTCTCCGTGGGAACAGCCTTTACCAGTTCGGATAAAGGAACCAGCGCACCATCGCGCGCGCGCACTGTCAACTTGAGCAATTCTTCCATGCTGCTTTGTCGCTCTGCAGCCAACTTAATTCGCACCGGAATTTCGTATTTCGAAAATCCACTGTGCACAGGGGTCACATCTTCACCTGACAACCCCATTTTCATGACTGCAACAATATCCTTTTGTGCAACGCCTAGGAGCGCTGCTTTATTCTGCTGCACCGTCAGCACGAATTTTTCCGAATTTTCTTCTACCGTGTCATCAATCGCAACGATGTCTTTCGTACCAGCAAATACTGCCTTTACCTTCCCGGCCACACCAATCTGCCCTTGGTAATCCGGCCCGTAAATTTCAGCGACTATAGGAGACATTACCGGTGGACCTGGCGGTACTTCAACGACTTTTACTCTTGCACCATGCGCATTGGCAATTTTTTCTAGCTGAGGACGTACTGCCTGGGAAATTTCATGACTTTTCCGCTTACGCTCATGTTTATCCGTCAAATTAACCTGAATATCCCCAAGTTCACCACCACTACGCAAGTAATACTGGCGTACCAGCCCATTAAAACTGATGGGCGATGCTGTACCAGCATAAACTTCATAATCCGTCACCTCTGGCACGGTTGCCAAATAAGCACCCATTTCCTGCAACACACCGGCAGTTTGTTCCAAAGGCGTGCCTACTGGCATATCCACCACCACTTGGAATTCTGATTTGTTATCAAACGGTAGCATCTTCATAATCACCAATTTGAAAACCACCAGAAATATTGCCAGTACAATTGCGATCAATATGCCAAACAGTAATTGTTTGCGTTTGGCTGAGCCTTTTTCACGGTTAAGAAACGGTGTTAAACGCGCACTGAAAAACTCGTAAAGTTTGGAATTTTCCCCTTCAGCATGGGCATGCTTATGTTTGCCTAATAATTTCAGGGCAAGCCACGGCGTTACAATGAATGCAATCGCCAGGGAAATCACCATACCAATACTGGCATTTATCGGAATCGGGCTCATGTATGGCCCCATCAAACCGCTGACAAATGCCATAGGCAACAACGCTGCAATGACTGTAAAGGTAGCGAGTATTGTCGGCCCCCCCACTTCATCTACCGCATTAGGGATAATTTCCGCCAGGGTGCCGCTGTCCAGTGCGCGACGGCGATGAATATTTTCTACCACTACAATGGCATCATCTACCAGGATACCAATGGAAAAAATCAGGGCAAACAGTGATACACGGTTAAGCGTAAAGCCCCATGCCCAGGAAGCGAACAAGGTAGCCGCCAAGGTGAGCAATACTGCCGTCCCGACAATGAGCGCTTCGCGTTTGCCCAGTGCAAACAGCACCAGCAATACGACTGCAGAGGTTGCGAATATCAGCTTCTGTATAAGTTTTTTGGCTTTATCGTTAGCCGTTACACCATAGTTTCGTGTTTCAGTAACATTCACTCCGTCCGGAATCACGGTTCCTTTGAGTTCTGCAACCCTTTTCAACACGTGATCAGCAACATCTACAGCATTCTCTCCCGGCTTCTTTGATACGGAGAGGGTTACAGCAGGAAATTCTCCTTGCTGAGATATCCCTTTTTTAGCTGCTGCAGGCCCAGTGCCAATCCAGATATATCGGCTCGGCTGATCCGGACCATCGATCACTTGTGCCACATCTGTCATGAAAACAGGTCGATTCTCAAATACCCCCACAACCAGTTGTTTTACATCATTCGCGCTTTCCAGAAAAGTGCCTGTCTGGACCAGCAATTCCTTATTCTGAGAAACCAATGACCCCGAAGGTTGTGACGCGTTACTAACTTGAAGGGCATCGCGGATGTCCTGAGCAGAAACATTAAAGGAGTTCATGCGCTCAGGATCCATCACAACGCGCACTACGTGATTCGGGCCACCGATAGTCAATACTTCACGTGTACCCGGGACGCGCTTGAGCTCTGATTCCATGGCATGCGCGATGTGCTGCATTTCAAATGCGCCCTGTGCAGCATCCGAAGCCCATAGCGTCAGTGTGACAATCGGTACATCATCAATACCAACCGGCTTAATAATCGCCTCGCCCACCCCCAGATTGGGTGAAACCCAGTCCCGATGAGACTGAATGGCATCATAAAGCCTGACTAGCGCTTGGATACGGTCTTCACCAACTTTGTACTGGATAGTCAATACTGCCATGCCGGGTTTGGATACGGAGTAGACATGCTCCACACCCGAAATTTGAGACAAAACCTGTTCCGCAGGCATTGCAACGAGCGATTCCACATCCTTCGCTGAAGCGCCAGGAAAGGGTATAAAGACATTCGCCATGGTCACGTTGATTTGCGGTTCTTCTTCTCTTGGGGTAACCATTACCGCAAACAACCCAAGCAGAATCGCAATTAACGCGATCAAAGGCGTTAATTGTGAAGTAAGGAAGAATTTAGCTGTACGCCCGGAAATACCCAATTTCAATGTCCAATAAAGTGAAGAAGCATGAAAGAGGAAGATAGAAGTGAAGAATATATTTCAAAATTCAATTCAGCCTCCACGGATCTTAATTTTTGCCTTTAATTTTCTCTAGTGAATTGGTCATTTTTTTAGCTGCTTCAAATAAATGCCAGCCTTAACGGGCTCAGTCGCTATGATTTCCCCCGGCATCAAACCTGCCAGCACTTCAATTTCTGCTTGCCCTGCCGACTCTCCCAATCGCACATACCGTAAATGAATCTGTTCTTTTTTGTCCACGACATAGACAGCTGTCACTTCGCTACGACGAATCACTGCTGAGTCCGGCACCAGCAGTTTGCGCGTGCGTCCTACAGTGAAATGAGCGCGAGCATACATACCAGGGATGACATCTTTGGTATTTTCAGGGAGATCAAGACGCACCCGTGTGGTGTGAGTGCGCGCTTCTGCAGCAGGCAAAACACTGATAGTTGTCACCTTGACCCATTTATTGAGTGCAGGAAACTCTACAGTTGCCCGGGGAGATTGCCTGACTTCCGGCAACTTATACTGGGGAATGCTGGCCACAACACGAAGGTCCTTAGGATCAAAGCCTGTCATTAGCGGCTTACCGGGGCTGGCCATTTCTCCCAATTCCGCATGTCGGGCTGCAACAACGCCACTATATGGCGCCACAATAGTGGCAAAACCTTTGGTTGTCGCCGCTACCCCTGCGCCAGCCAACGATGCCTGAGCCTGGGCCTGTGCAGCCTTGTATTCACTCAAGGCTTTATCCAGCGCTGCCTGACTCACGAATTTTTGCGCCACCAGTTGTTTGGTACGATCATAATTGGCTTTTGCGTTCTGCAAGGAAGCCTGTGCCTGCGCCACTTGCGCCTGACTTCCGGCAAGTGCCTGGCTGGCCTCGCGCTCATCAATACGCACGAGCACCTGACCCTTTTTTACAAAATCGCCCGCATCAAAATTAATTTCAACGATACGCCCCGAAATCTGGGAAGAAACAGTCGCTTGCTTTACTGCTTCTACCAGCGCTTCAGCTGCATAGGTTTGATCCACTTCTTTAAACTGTACTGGCGCTACTGCAAAAGGCAATGCAGCATGAGACAGGACAGGGGACATTAACGCTAGCAATACAACGTGTTGAATGGAGACAGTCACCCCAAGAAAACCAGTTTTTTCAGGAAGCGCAGAATGCGCTGACCGGATAAGATTCCGGCTTATTTCCACAAGGTCACTTATTTTGAACACAACACCCCCTATGTGAATGGAATATTAGTCTATACTAATACTAATACTAACTTAAATTCAAGCCACAGAAACACATCGGCGCATCTGGCGCATTATTTAAAGCACAGGTAGTGAGGGTATCCTCTTCAAAAATCAGGCCAATACTTGCTGCAACCTCAACTCTTCTGGAGACGATACCAACAGATGATAGAAGCTACAAATTCAAATACTGACTACGAAATTATTTTGCAAAGCCGCAAAAAACATCGCGCATCATACTGATTAATTTCAAAGTGCGCGTATCACCAACACGGTAATAAACGCGGTTTGCATCCTTGCGGGTACGCAACACTCCTTTATCTCGCAGAATCGCCAGATGTTGGGAAATGTTACTTTGAGAAGTGCCAACATTATCAACAATGTCTTGCACGCTGACTTCCTTGTCGCCAAGAACGCACAGAATTTTCAGCCTAAGCGGGTGAGACATCGCTTTCATAGCACGAGAAGCCTGTTCAATATGTTCGTCTTTGTCGATTAATTCAACTTGATCAAAACTCATCTCTTTCTGCTATCCTGTCAATAATTACTAAATTTACAATAAGTATAATGCGTTTATTATTAAAATATTATAAAATAATATATCATTTAATACACTGTCGTATCAAAAAATTAATCCCAACATGAATGTAACCCCTGCTTTACTCATCATTTTGGACGGCTTTGGCTGTCGCCACAATGGCAATGACAATGCTATCGAAAAAGCAAATAAACCCCACTGGGACGCCCTCTGGAAAAAAAATCCCCACACAACCATTCAGGCTTCTGAGGCTGCGGTTGGACTGCCAGCGCAACAAATGGGAAACTCCGAGGTAGGCCACCTGAACATTGGCGCCGGTCGAGTGGTATACCAAGAGTTTACCCGGATTGACCGCGCAATCAACAGCGGGCACTTCTTTTCGAATCCTACACTTAAAAATGCAGTAGAGCTTGCTAAAAACAATGGCAAGGCCCTGCACATTTTAGGCTTGCTCTCCGATGGCGGCGTGCATAGTCATGAACTCCATATTCATGCCATGCTGGAAATGGCGGCACGAAACGGACTCAAAGAAGTCTACCTGCATATTTTTCTGGATGGGCGAGACACACCGCCGAAAAGCGCTGAACCCTATATCAAGAAATTACAGGAGAAATGTGACCAGCTTAAAGCAGGTCGCATTGCTTCGATGATTGGACGCTATTTTGCCATGGACCGTGACCGTCGCTGGCAACGGGTCAAATCCGCCTATGACCTGTTAACCCAGGGGAAGGCTGAATATCAGGCAAAAAGTGCACTGGAAGGTTTGCAAATGGCTTACGACCGAGGCGAAAGTGACGAGTTCGTTAAAGCCACGGCCATTATTCCTGAAGGTATGGAACCAGTCCGTATGGAAGATGGTGATGCCATCGTAGTGATGAACTTCCGGTCAGACCGTGCGCGTCAGATTTCACGAACATTTATTGAGCCTGATTTTAATGAATTCGAACGTGAATACGTACCAAAGCTAGGCGTATACTGTACATTAACCAGTTACAACGATGAATTTGACATCCCTGTTGCTTATCCGGCAGAACGTATTCGCAATGGTTTTGGAGAATATATTGCGCATCTGGGGCTTAAGCAGTTACGTATTGCAGAAACTGAAAAATATCCCCACGTGACATTCTTCTTTAATGGTGGCGAAGAAAACGCTTACCCAGGTGAAGAGCGAATATTGATTCCTTCGCCAGATGTCGCAACCTATGACATGCAACCAGAAATGAGTGCCTATGAAGTCACCAGAAAACTGGTTGCCGCAATAGAGAGCCGAAAATTTGATGCTATCATCTGTAACTACGCCAATGCTGACATGGTTGGCCACACCGGCAATCTGGAAGCCGCCATCAAGGCGATCGAAGTACTGGATGACTGCATAGAAAAGGCTGTTAAGGCCATGCAAAGTATCGGCGGGGAAGTCTTAATCACTGCAGACCACGGCAACGCGGAAATGATGAGCGATGAGGCGACACAGCAGGCACATACTGCACATACGCTAAATCTTGTTCCACTTCTCTATATTGGAAGAAAAGGAGCTCATATTGCTGAAACAGGTGCGCTTGAAGATGTGACGCCTACCCTATTAAAAATAATGGGAATTGATCAACCAATAGAAATGACTGGTAGATCGTTGATCGAGTTTGAATGATTATAAGCTACGCTATAGCTGGTAAGGCGCGACTGCCTGAGATAGCTGCCTCTTCGATACGGATTTCATTTAGGCAAACCGTATTGAAGGGATCAAAACTGCCAGCCTTTCATAACTCTTTGGTTTTTTGCCCGATATAACTTGTATAAAAGACTCTTCATTATCGCAATTGCTTGCACATTAACTTTCCCTTTGCACGCGGCACCAAAGAAGGAACTTCAAGATGTACGGGGTCGCATAGAAACCCTCAAGAAAGATATCAATACGGCAGAAGAAACGCGCAGTGAAGCCGCTGACGAACTGAAACAATCTGAACAAACCATCAGCAAACTTGCTCGTAGCCTGCATGAACTCTCGCAAAAGCAAAACGAAGTCAAGCTTGCCCTTACGCAATTAGATGCTGAAAGTCAAAAAACCCAAAACGAAATCAAAACGCTCCAGGAGCAAGTTAACCAGATTCTTTATCAACAATACCTGCATGGTCCACAAGATCATATGACTGCACTGTTGAACCAGAAAGACCCCAATCAGATTGCACGCCAACTGTATTATTTTTCATTTATCGCACGCGCCCGGGCCGATCTGATCCAGTCATTGCAAACGAACCTGACACAACTTGCATCACTCAGTCAGCGTACTGAGGAAAAAAATCTCGAAATGTCGCGAATCAGGAATGAACATATTGCACAACAAAAGCAGCTTGAGGCCGAGCAAAACAGCCGAAAACAAGTCCTGAGCCGCATTGCCAAACAGATTGACAGTCAACGCAAAGAAGTAAACCGTTTGCAGCGGGATGAAAAACGCTTAACCAGCCTGATCGAAAAACTCAGCAAAATTGCCGCCAGAAGACCACCTAAACCTACACCCGCTCCCACTCCTGCTCCTTCATCCAAGCTGGTTATCAACAAAACGCCTGATGCCTCCGTCGCTGACACGCCTTTCCTGCGTCTCAAAGGCAAAATGAATTTACCCGTCACCGGGGAACTAACCAATCGTTTCGGCAGCCAAAGAGAAGATAGCGGCGCACAATGGAAAGGCCTGTTTATCAAGGCACACAGCGGCCAGCCTGTGAAAAGTGTGGCCAGCGGCACCGTGGTGTTTGCTGATTGGCTACGGGGGTTTGGCAATCTGATCATTGTGGACCACGGTAACAGTTACATGAGCCTTTACGGGAACAACGAGTCTTTATATAAACAGGCTGGGGATGCCATCCGCGCCGGCGATACAATCGCGACAGTCGGCAATAGCGGCGGCAATCCCACCGCAGGACTTTATTTTGAGTTACGTTACCAGAGCAAGCCTTTTGATCCGCTAAGCTGGGTGCATTGAAATTTTGAACAAATGACTGATATCTTCATTTATACGCCTGCTTATTTTAGTGTAAACTCTTTTGGCGTATGCAATTTTTTATAGGGGATCGGAATGCGCAGCAAGTTGCAACAAGTAGGTTTAATATCATTCGGCGCTGTACTGGGCATCATGCTAAGTCTGAATTATTCTGCTATCGCAGATAAAGAAACTTCAGCCCCGCTGCCAATTGATGATTTGCGCGCTTTTTCTGAAGTGTTTGGCAAAATTAAAAGTGATTATGTTGAACCGGTAACAGACAAGAAGTTATTCAGCGAAGCGATTAATGGCATGCTGTCCGGCCTTGATCCGCATTCCGCCTATCTGGACACTGACGCTTTCAAAGACCTGCAAGTGGGTACGCAAGGCGAAGTTGGTGGCTTGGGTATTGAAGTGGGTATGGAAGATGGCTTTGTTAAAGTTGTTTCTCCCATTGAAGATACTCCCGCTTTCCGCTCCGGCATTAAAAGTGGTGATTTGATTATCAAACTGGATGACACACCCATCAAGGGCATGACGCTAAATGACGCTGTCAAACGTATGCGTGGCAAACCCAACACCCAGATTACCCTGACCGTATTACGCAAGACTGAATCTAAACCGCTCGTGATCACTTTGACGCGCGCAGTTATTCAAATCAAGAGCGTGAAATTCAAACTGGCAGAGCCAGGCTATGGCTATATCCGTATTACCCAGTTTCAGGAGCACACAGGTGAAGATCTGGCAAAGGCCATTGATACCCTGTACAAGGAAAACAAAGCTCCCTTAAAAGGAATGGTTTTGGATTTGCGTAACGATCCGGGTGGCTTGTTGAACTCTGCCGTGGCAGTTTCTGCTGCTTTCTTGCAGCCCAATGCACTGGTTGTTTACACTGAAGGCAGAAGTGAAGATGCCAAAATGAAATTGACAGCCAGCAAAGAGAACTATCTGCGCGGTGCTCAAGACGATTTTCTAAAACATCTTCCGCCTTCTATCAAGAATATTCCATTGATCACATTGATGAATGGCGGTTCAGCTTCTGCTTCTGAAATCGTTGCAGGTGCTTTGCAGGATCATAAGCGTTCCATTGTTATGGGCACCCAGTCTTTTGGCAAAGGTTCAGTGCAAACCGTACTCCCTTTAGGAAATGGCACAGCTATCAAGCTAACCACTGCACGGTATTACACGCCAGGTGGGCGCTCTATCCAGGCCAAAGGTATTACGCCAGACATCGTAGTGGAAGAAGCGACTATTAATGGTGAATCCAAAGATCCTTCATTAAGCCTGCGTGAAGCGGATCTGGAACGCCATTTGTCCAACGGACTGAAAGACGATGGCAAAACTGCCGCACCAGTGGCAAAGCCTGCTGAACCAGAAAAAACCAAGCCTGCAAAAGGCAAAGGCGGCGCTAATGAAAAAATTGATCCAACAGAAGTCATTTCCAAAAATGATTATCAGCTGAACCAGGCGCTAAATCTGTTGAAAGGATTGCAAATACTACAAAACAAATAACAACGGTTTGGGGTGCGCCAACATTAAAGTATGAAGGCATATTCTTTATGGTAGGTTTTCGGCTATACTGAACCCATAAAGAATGAAGGGCTTGTTGCCCTGCACATTTGCGGCACCCCATAGCGCGATGCCGCAACCCAAGGGGACTACGCATCATGCAGCCTTGTGATTTGATCAAGACCAGAGAAATCATGTTCAGCCCGCTTCCTCCGAATCAGGCTGAGCAGGTTCTTATGCTGTTAGGCGGCCTGAGCGATATCGAAGTAGAACTCTCCCCTCATAAATATGCGGTAATCGTTAAGTACGATGTAATGCATTTCACGCTTAAAGGCATTGAAAATGCATTAATTGAACAAAACTTTCATCTGGACAATAGTTTGTTGCAGAAAATAAAACGTGCACTGGCCTATTACTGTGAAGACATTCAGCGGCACAATTTAAAAGTTCCTGAAAGACAGACTAAAAACCATCAGATCTTTGTGCAGGCTTACGAACACCACCCCCACGGCGATCATGATGATACCCCTGTTGAGTGGCGGGAATATCGATAACAAGCAAGTCAGTCAAAATCTTGAATTATCTTAGCTGATGTCTGAATAGCATCCCTTTTTAAGCACTTCGAGCCAATCCAGCAACAACTTCCAATGAATGACAATCAGCTTCTACGATATAGCCGGCACATTCTGCTTCCCCAGATCGGAATTGAAGGGCAGGAGAAATTATCGCAATCCCACGCCTTGATTATTGGTGCAGGGGGCCTTGGCTCTCCAGTCGCGCTCTACCTGGCAGCCAGCGGCGTCGGCAAGTTGACGGTTTGTGATGGGGATGTAGTCGACCTCACCAATCTGCAACGCCAGATTGTTCACCGTACTGAAGCAGTCGGATTGAATAAGGCTGATTCCGCCAAACAATCTTTACTGGCTATCAACCCCGAAATTATTGTGACAGCACTACCCCGACGTATTGATGAAGCCGAATTAATGCAACTGGTCAGCAGTGCGGATGTGGTGCTGGATGCTAGCGATAATTTTGCAACGCGTCATGCCGTGAATCGCGCGTGTGTGGTTCATAAAAAACCACTGGTTTCGGGTGCTGCTGTTAGATTTGACGGACAAATTACGGTTTTCAACTTACGCGAGGGAGATAGCCCTTGTTACCATTGTCTATTCCCTGAAACTGAGGGTGCGGATGAAGTGCGTTGTGCGGAGAACGGGGTTTTTTCACCCCTGGTAGGGATCATCGGCACCATGCAGGCTGCCGAAGCCCTCAAACTGTTAATGGGCATCGGTCAAACACTGCAAGGCCGTCTGCTTTTACTGGATGCACTCACAATGGAATGGCGGTCAATCAAACTAAAAAAAGATCAGGCTTGCCCGGTGTGCGGCTCCGATAAATAATCAGATGCTCACAACAGAAAACAAAGTCATTCCTGTAAAAAGACAAGCATCCATTTCAATTTTTAGCTGATTCAAGCTGCCCTTTAACCAGTTATAGCAACTGTGGCCACTGCGCTTGCCAATATTCCATAGGCTCGCGTTTAAAGCCGCTCTTGGCAAACTGATGCCAACGACCAATCACATAACAGATAATCAAATTAGCCTGTGCGCCTGCATCGATATTACTGGCAATTTCCTGTTGCGTTGCTGCAATACGCAGACTTTGTCGTATAGTTGCTTCCAGACGATCATGCAATTGATTGATCCTCACCTGCAGACGTTCATCTTCGTTGACCAGCGCATCGCCAATCAGAACGCGGGTCATACCGGGATTTTTTTTGGGGAATGCCAACAGTAACGATAACGTCGCTTCCAGTTGTTTAACACCCGACTGCTCATCAACGGTGATTTTATTGATCAACCCAAACAACGTTTGCTCGATAAACTCAATCAACCCTTCGAACATTTGCGCTTTGCTGGCAAAATGTCGGTAAAGTGCAGCTTCTGACACATCCAGCTTAGCGGCAAGCGCAGCGGTTGTGATTTTTGTGCCTTGTGGTTTTTGCAGCATTTCTGCCAAGGTTTGCAGAATTTGCATTTTCCTTTCACCCGGTTTTGCAGCCATTAAAACTCCCCTTTCGCTCTTGTCTGACAGATATTTTAGAAATGTCCTAAATGATGCAGCATTTTAGGCAATTGTGTTACGGATCTCACACTCACATCCACATAGCTCGGACACTTGACCAACGGACTCACCCATACCGTTTTCATGCCAAGTTTTTTGGCTATTTTTAGATTTACAAGTGTATCTTCTACCATAATACATTGCTTTGGGAGCAACTGCATTTGTCTGAATAGCCGATAAAATCCATAGCTATCCGGCTTTGGCCGAAACCGTGTAGATTCAATGGTAAATACCTTTTGAAATAAATCCGAGATATTCAGCAATCGTAAAACCGCTTGAGAATAATGTGCCGGCGCATTGGAAAACAATACTTTCTGACCGGGCAGATTATTGAGTGTGTGCCGCAAAATTTTCTCGGACTGAAGCATTTTCCCCAACGCAGGAAATTGGTGAGTGTGCCAGAGAAAATGGTGGGGATCCGTATTATGATGCCTGATCAGTCCTGACAGAGTGGCGCCATAGCGATGCCAATACTGCATCCGCAACTGATTGGCCTCCTCTTCTTCCAGCCCTAAATGAGTTTTCAAATAATCGGTCATGGCCCGATTAATATGAGGAAAAATATGCGGCGAGGCATTGTGTAGCGTATTGTCGAGATCAAACACCCAGGTTTTACAGGATTTCAATTTTTTCCAATACGCTTTATTTTGGCTTAGCTGCCACAGACTAACGAAACCGTTGCCAGCTCTTTGTTAATTGGCGCGAATCAGTGTGCCAACCCCTTGATCGGTGAGAATCTCCAGCAGCAAGGCATGCTCTACCCTGCCATCAATGATATGGCTGCTCTTTACTCCATTTTTTACCGCGTCCAGTGCTGTTGAAATTTTAGGAATCATCCCGCCGCTGATGGTGCCATTGGCAATCAGTTCGTCTACTCTGGCTGCAGTCAACCCGGTTAGCAGCTTGCCTTCTTTATCCAGCACACCCGCTGTATTAGTCAGTAAAATAAGCTTTTCTGCCTTTAAGGTTTCAGCCAGTTTACCTGCCACCAGATCGGCATTGATATTGTAGGCCTCACCATGCTCGCCGACACCAATCGGCGCGATTACTGGGATAAAATCTCTGGAATCCAGCAAGGAAACCAGTTCCGGGAAAATTTCAGTGACTTCGCCGACATGACCGATATCAATGTTTTCACCCGGCTTATCAACATTTTTCACCATCATTTTTCGGGCACGAATAAAGCCTCCGTCCTTGCCGGTGAGACCCACAGCCTTACCACCATTCTGATTGATCAGATTAACGATTTCCTTGTTTACCAACCCGCCCAACACCATTTCCACCACGTCCATGGTTTCGCGGTCTGTCACGCGCATGCCCTGAATAAATTCGCCCTGCTTTCCCACGCGCTTAAGCAAATCGTTGATTTGGGGGCCGCCACCGTGCACCACCACGGGGTTCATACCCACAGTTTTCAGCAAGACAACATCGCGAGCAAATCCCTGTTTGAGCTTTTCGTCTGTCATGGCATTGCCGCCATATTTGATTACGATAGTTTTATCAAAAAACCGCTGGATATAAGGGAGGGCTTCGGACAGTACCTGTGCTTTTTCTATTGCAGTGGATGGATTGAGCGACATGAAGGGCCTTTGAGATTTATTGAACGGCATCCGTTAACCCGTTCATTTTACACCGAGTAAGGCAAAACAAAAAAGCCTCTTGCCCTGGTTAAGGGTAAGAGGCTTTGGATTCAGACAGTCAATGTTACTGAACAGTCAGCTTTTTAGCTGAAGATGCCGCTTTTTTAGGCAGCGTCAGTTCAAGAATGCCATCTGTGTACTTTGCTTGCGCTGCGCTGTCATCAATATCCTGGCCCAGCGTATAACTGCGATAAGCCTGACCAAAATAACGCTCACTGCGCAACAGCTTTTCACCTTCTTTTTCTTCTGTCTCTTTTTTCACTTCGGCGCTGATTGATACCTGGTTACCATCAATAGATATTTGAATATCTTCCTTCTTTACGCCAGGAATTTCAGCATGAATGGTATAGGATTTATCATCTTCCTTCACGTCTGTCTTAATCTGGACTTGCTGCTGCCCTTCAAAATGGACCGGACGCACAAAAAAACCTTTGAACAAATCATCGAACACATCATCAAGAGCAAATGGATCGCGACGAACTAAATTAGACATTGCTTTCTCCTTCGTTTATTCCAGATAAAAATGAATGACTGCGCTTATGCGCCCTTCTAGTATTGATATAGGGACTATTTTTTTCTATTCAATACCTCAGTATTTATTTATAGCAGCCTGAATACTAAATAACAGCTAGTTTCATTACGCTCAGCCCTACAAATGTAAGGAATGCTATTTTCAATCGACTAACTTGTGGGCTTTCTAAATCCCCCAGTCTAGGGATATTAGGCTGTTCATTTATTAACTGGAATACAAAGTGGTCAGAGGATAGGTGGTCATGAATCGTAAAATTCTTATCGTCGAAGATAACCCTGAAATTGCTTACCTGGTTGAACTCCATCTACGTGATCTTGGGCATACGGTTGTTGTGGAAAGAACGGGAACAGACGGTTTATCCCAGGCTGAGGCTGGGGAATTTGACATGGTGATCCTTGATCTGATGCTCCCCGGCATGAGCGGGCTGGACATATGTCGCCATCTTCGCAGCCAGTCAAATTACGTGCCTATTTTAATGTTAACAGCCCGATCTTCTGAAATTGACCGGGTGCTGGGACTGGAAATTGGGGCAGACGACTACCTCACCAAGCCTTTCAGCATTATGGAACTGGTCGCCCGGGTTAAAGCGATTTTCCGCCGTCTGGATGCACTGAGCAACAAACCTGAAGATATCCGCCTGATTCAAGCCAAAGAACTCAGCATCGACTTTGGTCGGCATGAAGTGGTGGTTGAAGGCAAACCAGTTGATCTGACAGCGAAGGAATTTGATCTGCTGTCGTACTTTGTACAAAATCCGGGTCAGGTTTTTACACGCGCTCAGCTACTGGATAGAGTTTGGGGGTATGGGCATGAAGGGTATGAGCATACCGTCAATTCTCACATTAACCGACTTCGCACCAAGATTGAAACCAATCCAGCGAAGCCCCAGCACATTCTGACCGTTTGGAGTGTAGGTTACAAATTTCGCGATCAGCATGCATTACCGGGATGAAGATACTGCAAACCTTGTACGGCAAACTTTCCGCTACCTTGCTGGCGCTGCTGTGTCTGATCGGCTTGATCTTTCTGGCTGTGACCCATTATTCCACTACGTTATACCAACAGGAGGTCAGCCAAAAACTGAATCGTGATCTGGCACAGCACATTGTGAAAGAAAAGCTTCTTTTACAAGATGGCCGAGTCAACCAATCCGCATTGGAAGAAGTATTCCATATGCTGATGGTAATCAACCCCAGCATTGAGCTCTATCTGATCAATCTCAAAGGGGAAATACTGGCATTTTCGGCCCCACCGGGCAAAGTCAAAAGCAACAGCATTGATATGCAGCCCATTCAGACTTTTCTGACGGGTGCTGCTGCCCTTCCCCTTTTTGGGGATGACCCACGTGACCCTGCACAACGTAAAATTTTTTCTGTTGCCCAGATTACTGATCTGAAAGGTGCGCAAGGTTATCTTTATATCATCCTGGCTAGCGAAGAGTATTCCACCATTTCACAAGCACTACAACGTAGCTATGTTTTGCGAGGAAGCGCCTGGATGATTGGGCTTGCAATCGCCATTGCTGCGGCTGCGGGCCTGCTCATATTTGGCGTATTGACCAAACGTTTACGTAAACTGACTCATTCAGTTGCCCATTTCAAACAGCACAGCTACGCACCTCAAAAACTGCTTGCGTTAAACACATCCAGCAATCAATTTGACGAAATTAATCAGCTTACCTTTGCCTTCAAGGAAATGGCAGAAAAGATCGCGCAGCAATTACAATTACTTAAACAGACCGATACCATGCGGCGCGAACTGGTGGCCAATATCTCACACGATCTTCGTACACCGCTCACCTCTATGCAGGGTTACCTGGAAACATTGCAGCTCAAGTCAAATTGCCTGACGCGTGAAGATCAGGAAAAATACCTGGAAACGGCTATCAATGAAAGCCATCGTCTCGGTTATCTGGTCAGTCAATTTTTTGAGCTGGCCAAACTGGAATGCCATGAGGTTCAACCTGCTCCTGAAAATTTCTCATTGAGTGAATTAGCTCAGGATGTTGTGCAGAAACTGGAATTGTCCGCCAAAAAACGGGGTATTCACCTGAGTTCTGCTCCCTGTTCCACGCTCCCTTTTGTTCAGGCAGATATCGGCATGATTGAGCGTGTGCTTGTAAATTTAATCGACAATGCTCTACGTTTTACGCCATCAGGTGGCAGTGTATGGGTAACACTGGTTCTGCATCGCGACAAAGTTAACGTAAGCATCTCGGATACCGGTTGCGGCATTTCACCCGATGAATTGCCCTTACTATTCAACCATGCATACCGGCTGTCACGAATTTCCCGACATCAACCAGATTCAACCGGCCTTGGGCTCGCCATTGCAAAACGCATACTGGAGCTCCACGGCAGCGAAATAAAAGTGCAAAGTGAAGTCAGTGTTGGAACCACTTTTTCTTTCACTTTGCCTGTAGCAAAGCCCTGATCAAGTTAATATCTATACGCTGTGATAAAAATGTGATATTTCCGTGATAACCCTGTGATTTTAAGCTGCGATGATGTATTTGAACGGAATAAGGCAGACGATGCCAGGCCCGTTTCCAACGACATTTCTAAATCACAAGGAGATCATCATGAAAAAACCCCTATTATCAATCATGGCTGCCGCTATTACCGCCAGTGCATTTTTTTCGATTCCAGCAACTTATGCAGATGAAGGTGGAATTCGCCATTACGCCATTACCATTACCAATATTACACGCGGTCAGATCATCGCCCCACCAGCAGTCATTGCACACAACGACGACTACAAAATGTTTACCCTGGGTGGCGTACCCAGTTATGAACTTGCCCAATTAGCAGAAGCTGGCAACGGATCACTGGTACTGAGCGCAGCTGCATCAATGCCATCTGTTTACAAGACAGTGCTGGGAAGCGGGGGAATTTTGCCTGGTGCATCCCAGACCATCGAAATTGAGACCACAAAAAAATTTCCTGAGATCTCTATTGGCGCTATGCTAGCCACGACCAATGATGGATTCATGGCAATACGCGGAGTAAGCGCACCAAGTCGAGGTTCAGTCACTGTAGAAGCGCAAGGGTACGATGCAGGAAGTGAGGCAAATTCTGACACTTGCGCCTTTATCCCTGGCCCACCATGCGGCGATACCAACCACAATCCGGCTGCACCAGAGGGCTATGTTCATGTGCATGAAGGAATCCACAGCGTTAGCGGTGGAACATTGAATGCTGCCCAATTGGACTGGCGCAATCCTGTGGCTCAAATCGAAATCAAGCGAATTGATTAACCCATATTTGTAATAAAAACTACCTCTGCCACGGCAAATGTCGTGAGCAGAGGTGGGAGATGCGCGCCACTTTTCAGGCTTATCTTGATAAAGTTACCTGCATGCTTCAGTATAAATTGCGTCATTTAGCAATCTACATTACTTAACTTATACATCATCAGCAATATGGCGGAGCGCAGCCAAATCGCAATTATTGCCGAACTCCTGGACATCGAAAATAATTCTCCGACGTTTGAAGTCCGCCATGATACGGCTAGCTGTTTCTGTGGTAATACCCAATATTTCACCCATTTCTTCCCTGCTAACCACATCGCAAGAAACTCCGTGATTCGGACTATTTAAAAATAGTAATAGCCTTGCAAGCCGTGCTTCAGCTGTACCTGTGGAGAATTCTGTAATGAAACGGTCAGCTTCATTCAACTGCTTCTGAAAGCGCAACATAATCTGCTGGTTCAAGTCAGGATGCTCCTTTTTAAGGAGTTGAATTGTCTCAAGTGGAATTTTACATAGTTTGGATTCTCTAATAACTACCGCAGTGTGTTGATAAGCTTGACCTAGCAGCGCTTCCATTCCCACAACATCTCCCTGCCCAAACAATCTTACGGCACGTTGTGTGCCATTTGGCAAATATCTCACCAACTTGACAAGCCCCTGCCGGATTGTGAAAACAACGCCTTCAGTTTCCCCTGATTGATAAAGGACACTGCCTGTCGGGTAAGTCATATTATCAATATTAACCAACATATCATTAAGCTTTTCCTCCGGGATCTGAGAGAAAAGCACCTGGCTTTTTATTGAACAATTGACACAGTCCGCTCGACCTTCCCAAACCTTATTTATGCACTTGGATTTTTTGTTGCCAGCTTTCATAGCAGTAAATAGTGATTGCCTGAGTAACACTTCAATTCATTACTATGCCAGTGAATGCAAATACAGGCTAATTGTTTCTTTGATTTAACAAGTTAGTTGTTCAGTTCACCCTAGATAAACCCATAAAGAAATATTTCAATATTAATTAACAAATGTTCATGAAAATTGATAATTGTCAATGCGTGAAGAATTAACCTTAGCTACTATAGGGTCAAAAAATACCCTTATAAATATACAATTTTTATTTTGGGTTAAATAAAACCCAATATTGGGTTTTTAAAAAATACTTCAGGGAGTATTTGTGATGTTTGCCAGTAAAAAACTTCTGTGCCCAACAGGTTGGCATTTTATTCAATTGAATCTGGATAGGTGGATCAATCGGCAGTTGCCTCTTTTCAGACTCATAAACAAGTTCAGTCACAGGGTACAGGCGACCAGAGTCTTGAAATACTGCAGACTAATGCAGCGATGACCATCGCTCTCTCATTCAATCAGCCCCACTCAAAAATATTGTTTGAAACCACGCCTCAAATTGATGCTTCGCGTGCGGAATTTTCCAATGCCAGCAGTCAGACAGACTGCTGGGTAATTAGCTCTCAATCTGCCCAGGAGGATTATTAAAACTTCATAAAGAACAAAGAGTTAATCAATTAACACCGAATTATTAAAATCAGGGGCTTCTACCCTGCCCAATTTTTTTGGAGCAAAACGTATGAAAATCAACAAAAACTATAGCAAAATAACCGTTGCGCTCATTGCCGCTTCAGTGGCTACAGCTGCCATTGCTGCGACACTTATCCAACTCGATGCTCCAGTTGTAGTATCCACGAGCGACCCTGCCAATAACGCCTATAAAGCCAAGATGGGCTGGATTTCATATAAGTCCAGTACTGCAGCTGCACAGTATGATGTCAAGGCGCAAATACTGGTCTATGCAGATGGCGCTGCGGGTTCGCAGAACATCTGGATTGCGCGTTCTATTGATAACGGTGCAACCTGGACACAACAAAAAATCACAACCAGTGGCGGCGTTTCCACAGGCTTAATCACCGATCCTGCCACTTTAACCACCGGCACGTATACCATCAACCATAACAAACCTAATATTTACGTTGCACCAGTGGGTGTGATCAGTAGTGGCAAAGGTGCCGATGCTTTATTGACCTGGACCAGTTCGGACTGCACCGACAATGGCAACGTTGCTGGCGACTTGGCAGGGCCAGTTTCAGCACAGCGCATCAACACTGTACTGCACCAGCCATTCATGTGCCTGTGGACAGCCCGCTCAGCCGATGGCGGGGTAACGTGGATCAAGCAACGCCTGACCAATGGCTCTCTGGACACGGATGAAGATGTGCCCGCCGGGTATGTGAAATACACGTCAGACACCGCATCAACTGGTGGCTTCGCTATCACCTATCAGGCTGATCCGGCAGGATTGAAACTGGGTGAAGCCGAAGGACCTGGTGAAGGTGCTTCGGGTGCTTCGGTAAACCCCGGCACTAACGTCTGGTACACGTTTTTGAGTAAAGCAGCCTTTGAAAATACAACCACGCCATTTCCGTCACCAACAGTTGTCAGTGACAACACGGGTGTTTCAGCGGGTGACCCTGGCGCATCGCGCGCCAACCTGGCCATCAGCGGTGGAACGGCTGTGCTTGCCTATGAGGAAACAAAAGGCGGTGGCAGCACCGGCAAACAAATCATTTACCATAGTTTCCCCTATGCCACGCCCGACAGTAGCAGTGCTGGCACGCCAATTAGTAACCCTGCAAACAGTGCGCGTCGCGTTCGCTTTCTGCTGCAAGGCAACGAAGCTTTGACTGACGGAGGCGATGCCGGTGCTCTGAATGCGACAACCAAGGGTGTACACGTGATGCTGCTATGGCGTGAAACCAGTTTGACTACAGCTGCAGCCGCATCTGACGTCATCATGCTTCGTGGTATCAGAAACACGGCATTGCGCCCTGGTTCCACCGGCTTTTTGCCTACCGATATTGAGCCTTTCGCCGCTGCCAAGAATTTGAGTGATCCAACAGCAAATTTGGGTAACGATGACAACGCTCTGGCACAACGTGGCGTTCTGCGTGGTGAATTCGCGGCTATTGCCTACGACCGAACGCCAAACAAGACGCAGGCCGATCTGTATCAGGACACATACAACTTTTTCATCACCCGCTCCATCGATGGTGGCGAGACATGGAGTGCCGGAAAGAACATGTCAAACATCACCGACAACACAATTCGCGTAGTGGAGCCACGCCTTGTAGGGACACCGGGTACGATCAAGCTACCAGTTGGTACTGCCACAGCCGATCTTTCGGATGTGCAGAACCTTAATATCTTGTATGTGTCGTGGGGTACTGAGACTAACGCTGCTGTCAGTGTACCGGGGGACATCTACATGACCCGCAGCACAGACAAAGGGGTTACTTACGAGACTGTACAACTGCTGGCTGGTGGCGTGACCGAACAGTCCGAAGCGCAATTACGTTCACCACCAGATGGCAAGACGCTGGGCGCTTTATGGATGCAGCGTGACGCGACTACAGGCCAGACTGATGTAATTTACCGAAATGGAACTGAAGGTACCGTTCCTGACCAAGTGGTAACAACGACTGCCGGTGGTGGTGGCGGTGGTGGTTGTATCATTGCTTCTGGCAAGGCACCATTTGATCCAGTACTGCCAATGCTGGCTGGGCTGAGCCTGATCGGTCTGGCTGTACGTCGCATGCGCCATCGTTAAATTATGCACGATACCTGGTCTTAAAGACCAGTTTCAAAAAAGCGCCATCTGGTTACAGGTGGCGCTTTTTTCATAGTGCGCCAGCGGTGAAACTTATTTGTATAGGTCCACCCCATAGAAATAACAATGACATGCACATGAATTCGCTCAACGCATCAAACTTATCCCTGCATTTTAATTCGAGGAATCTTTCTGATAAAACAATGCCAATTGCCTATATGCACGTGGGCAAGCTGCTTTCAAAATTCCTGGTGCGGTAAAAAAATACTCACTCAATACGGCAAAGAATTCTGCCGGATTAGTGGCTGCATAGGGATTAATGCAAGCTTTCCTGGATGATGCCAGATTTTGCTGCAATATAGCATAGGCTTCGCTCATAGCTTCGGCCCAACGCTTTCGACTCATACTACGCCGCAACGGCGGCAAGCCGTTCATCACGCCATTCATGGCATCCAGTTTATGGGCAAATTCGTGTAACACCAGGTTATGTCCAATATGCGGTTGATAGCTGTCGCGTTCCACCTCAGGCCAGGATAAGATTACAGGACCCCGCAACCATGACTCTCCCGACAACGCAGTGGCTTCATGGTGAATCAGGCCGAACTCATCTGCCTGCTGATGATTAACACGAAACGCGCCAGGGTAAATGATGACTTCGACCCAATTATCAAAGTATCCGGTATCCAGATTCAAAATCAGCAAACATGCTTGAGCCGCCACGGTTACGCGCATCGACAACGTCACGTCCAGACCTTGCACACCATAAATCAACTTGTTATGCAGGAACCATGTTGTGAGTTCACGCAGGTGTGCCATTTGAACGGCATCCAAACCTTTCAGCACCACTATGCGTCGTGTCACGCCATGCCAAATATGGTGGGGTATTGGATTTCGTCGAAGTATACGACGCATTCGCCAGCGCCGAAGCGTACCGCTAAATGATCTCACAGTATTTTATCTGCAATTACTGTATAGGCTTTTTTCAACAATTAATCTGTCAATTTAGCCGTAATATCGTCTAGCGCAGTGTGCATTGCCGCCAATATCAGTTTATCGGCAGCAGATTGGTCAATTTCCGGAATATCCCAATCGAAGATAGTACGATATTTTTCTACCAGACTGCGCATATCCGCAACGATGTCGCTACGATGCGCATCCAGTTCCAGTTGTTCCATTTTTTGCATGTTCATTTCTCTTTGATTGGTAAGTGTGCCACCCCCGAAAGGAGTATTACTTCCACATGACGTCAGATTTTGCCTTTGCTGCGGCAGTCAGCAGATTGATGATAGGCAACGCTCGATGAGCCATGCTCACCGGCGGTTCATCCCCACTCTTATCCGCGTCTGGTGGTGGCAAACCCTTTTCTGCATCAATTGCGGCAGTTAGCCGGCTTAATGCAAGAGGAACATCTGCCGCAAGAATTGCGCCAGGGACCGTTGCGCTATGTCCCATTTTTTTAAGCAGGGCAAGTGCGACATCCCCAAACATGGTGATGTCCGCATAGGCTTTGGTGGTAAAGGTAACTAGCACGCTGTTCTCCTGATTGAATTAAGGTGTCGCGTCATGGGACAGTTCGCTAACAAATCAATTCTACTCCTCCCCCAGGCTAATTACAGACTGACTATATCCCAGCAATCATCTGAGGTAAGCTACAGACTAAAATTGGCGCCGAACAAGCAGTGTGAAAAATCATACTGACACCTTAACTTGTGGGCCAAAAGTGAAATCAACAATGGGGAAAGAGATGGAAGTGTGGTTTGTATGGCTGGTACGATTGATGTTTTTAGGTCTTTTTCTGATGGCTGGCGGGATGCTCTTTCGTGCCTGGGCTATTGCCATACGAAAGGATGCTCGCTACGTTGCGGACTGGCGAGGCAGAAAAATTGGCGAAGGAAATACTTGGGCGACAATCGTCCTGCTGGTAAATGCTTTTTGTGGGTTAGGCCTGTTAGGCGTAGGTATTTCTGTTTTGCTGCTGGGACTGGAATTAACTACCTGGATGAGCTTGGCGGCCTTTGTTCTATGGACTTACTATTTTGTGCTGCAATTAGCATTTCAACGCGCAAAACACTTATCACCCTGATTTTTCACAAACTAGACAATACCAAATGATATAACACATTGAATTAAATATATTCACATGACATTACGATTTAATTATTTTTCTACTTTACCAATAAATTTATCTCATCCATATTCTTGCCTGAATAGTCCAAAATACCTATTGAATATGCCTAGTTACAAGCTCAACTTGTGAAATAAATACCAACAGACAATTTATTGAAAAACATTGGCAAATTATGGTGTAAACTCATTTACGCAAGTTTGCTATAAATAAGTGTGCGCAATTAATAATCAATAAAGTTCACTCAATTATAAAAGGAGAGAGACATGTCTAGTCCACAAAACTTCAATCCCAAAGCGTATTGGAGCGCCACGCTAAAACTGCTCATTACTACCCTGGTCATTTGGTTCATTGTTTCATTCGGTGCCGGCATCTTGTTCAGAGATGCATTGGACAGCTTTCACATTGGAGGTTATCCACTAGGCTTCTGGTTCGCTCAGCAAGGATCTATCTTTATTTTCGTTGGCCTGATCTTCTGGTACGCAAAGCGTATGGACAAGATCGACCGCGAACATGACGTCCACGAAGACTAAGGGGAATAACACATGGATCTGAAAACACTAACTTATGTTGTGGTGGGTCTGTCATTCGCCCTCTACATTGGTATTGCCGTCATGGCACGCGCAGGCTCCACTAAAGAGTTTTACATCGCCGGTGGTGGCGTGCACCCGATCATCAATGGTATGGCAACTGGTGCTGACTGGATGTCAGCTGCTTCCTTCATCTCCATGGCAGGCCTGATTGCCTTTCTGGGATATGGTGGTTCCGTCTACCTGATGGGCTGGACTGGCGGCTATGTGTTGTTAGCAGTACTTTTGGCCCCGTACTTGCGCAAGTTTGGCAAGTTCACTGTACCTGAGTTCATCGGCGACCGTTATTACTCTCAGACGGCTCGAATCGTGGCGGTTATCTGCCTGATTTTCATCTCCTTCACTTATGTTGCCGGTCAGATGCGCGGTGTGGGTATTGTGTTTTCCCGCTTTCTGGAAGTAGACATCACAACCGGGCTGATTATCGGTATGGGCCTGGTGTTCTTCTACGCCGTAATTGGTGGCATGAAGGGAATTACCTACACCCAGGTGGCTCAATACATCGTGTTGATTTTCGCCTACACCATTCCTGCGGTATTCATATCCCTTCAGATATCGGGAAATGTTTTCCCACAGCTAGGACTTGGCGGCCACATGGGCGATATGTTTTTCCTGGATAAACTGAACAAAACCGTGACTGATCTGGGTTTTTCCGCCTATACCACCGGCAACAAAACCATGATCGACGTGTTCTGCATCACCTTGGCACTGATGGCTGGTACTGCAGGCTTGCCTCATGTAATTGTGCGTTTTTTCACAGTACCCAAGGTACACGATGCTCGTCTGTCTGCCGGCTGGGCTTTAATCTTCATTGCTATCCTCTATACCACTGCCCCAGCAGTTGGCGCCATGGCACGTTACAATCTTCATGCTACAGTGAACAGTGCAGTTGCAACAGGTGGCGACGTATTTGCCCCAGAGGCCAGCCTTCAAGGCGAAGCGCGTCCTGACTGGATGAAGCGCTGGGAAAAAACCGGCCTGATCCGCTGGGAAGATAAAAACGGCGATGGTCGCATCCAGTATTACAACGAAAAGAGCAAAAATCCTGAATTTCTGGCGAAGGCCGAGGCTGCCGGCTGGAAAGGTAACGAGCTCGGATCCAAAGGTAAAGACGGCAAGTTTGAAGGCAAAGTGGACAACGACATCATGGTGTTGGCCAACCCTGAAATTGCACATCTGCCAAACTGGGTAATCGCCCTGATTGCTGCCGGCGGTATTGCCGCTGCTCTGTCGACCGCAGCTGGTTTGCTACTGGTAATTTCCGCCTCCATCTCACATGACCTCTTGAAAGGCGTGTTCACCAAGAACATTTCCGAAAAGAACGAATTGATGGCGGGTCGTATTGCAGCGGCTGTTGCTGTGGCAATCGCCGGTTATCTGGGGTATAACCCACCGGGCTTCGTTGCTCAGGTGGTGGCTTTCGCCTTCGGTCTTGCCTGCGCATCACTATTCCCGACTATCGTGATGGGTATCTTTAGTAAATCCATGAACCGGGGCGGTGCCATCGCAGGGATGCTTACGGGTTTGATTTTCACCCTGACCTATATCGTTTATTTTAAACGTGATGTGCTGCTTAGCATGGAGAAAGTACCCGATAGCCAGTGGCTGTTTGGCATTTCGCCTGAAGGCATTGGTGTGATCGGCATGATTCTTAATTTCACAGTGGCTTATATTGTGATGAAGATGACTGCTCCGTGTCCGGAACATATCCAGCATCTAGTGGAGAATATCCGTTATCCACGTGGTGCCGGAACTGCACAGTCGCACTAAAGCAACTTGTATCGAATAAAAACCCCGCTGCGGCGGGGTTTTTATTGCACAGAACCAAATCCTGGAGCGATCAGACTGGATGCGTCTGTCGCCTTCGTTCACGTTCCATATCTCGCAGCCCCTGAAAGTTCAAAGCCTGTCGCTTTTTTAGCTCCGGCCCCAATGCAAGTAATAGTTCAGCGGTAGAAAGTGCATCTGCCAAAGCACTATGACGCGCGTAATTGCCTATCCGGAAAAAAGACATCCACTGATCAAGTGAACGATATCGAAGCGCATGCTGGGGATACAAAGCTGGCGCGACGTAGGCCAGATCGGCCCATGCGTGCTTAAACCGAAATCCGAGTGACGCCTTTACCGCTTGAGCTATCATTGCCTGGTCGAAGGCAACATGGAAAGCAATCAGTGGTGATTTACCCAGATACTCCAGAAAATCGAGCAAAGCCTCTGCCGGAAGCATACCTTCGCGCTGAGCCTCTCCGCCGATACCGTGGATCAGGATATTATCCTTACCGCTTACTAAATTTTGCTGGAGGACCATATCCATGCTGTCAGCCAAAGCGATCTTGCCATTTACCAACGCTACCGCACCAATGGCTATAAGACTATCTTTATTCACGTCCAGCCCACTGCTTTCCACATCAACCACAACAATTCGACTGCTATCCAGAGGCTGCCGCGCATCAGGCTCAGGCAAGGCCTGCCATGTCTGCAGGCGGGCAAACTGATTGGCTGTCAGTTGCGGCTTTTCACCGAACAGCCGGTTCAAAAAACTCATACCTGATAATCCAGACCCAGCTTGGTTTGCAATTTTCGCGCCTGACGAAAGGCCTCCTTCAGAATTCGTTGATCGAGGTTATTGAGACTATCCGGGTCTACCTTATTCGTAAGCGGCTCGTTTCGCTCTGTCTGCTCGTGATGCAAGCGCAGACGCAAGAGCTGGATAAACAGAAAAGCATCGCAATAAGCCTTGACGTCCTGAGGCCGCATATTGAGCGGCTGGGCAATGTCGCGCAAACGTTCCAGCGTATTTGTCGCTGCTACACCGTGAGCCAGACTATAAATTCTGGCAGCATCAACAAAAGGCGTGATGCCGTTCATTTTCAGGTCAAGTGTATGACCCTCGCCAATAACAAAATCGCGCACGATACCAAGCGGCGGTCGATTTTTAAGCGCATTGATCGCCAATTGGTGCAAAAATCGGGTGTTCTTGGGCGCCTCGATACTTAACCAATCGCGCAATGCCTCGGCCAAGTGTTCGGCACCAAACAATGAGCGGAAGTCGAAGAAAATAGTGGCATGGAGCAAGTCCATCGGCGCACCGTGATAAATCCAGTTATCAAAGGTGCCTTTCCATTCATCAAGGGATAGACACCATTTGGGGTTAGAAGCCATTACCCCCCCATTGCACAGGGGGAAACCGCATTCAGCCAGCGCATTGTTTATTCTCAGCGAGAAAGGCAACAGCCTTCCGCGTAGCTCTTCCGCACTAAGTCCTGCAGGGACACTGAAGATAATCCCGTTATCCTGATCCGTATTCAACGTTTGTTCAATCCGCCCTTCTGACCCAAGAGCCAGCCAGCAGAATTCGATATCTTCTACTGCATTGTCACGCATTTCCAGCTCAATAATCCGACGGGTGAGAAGGTCATTCAGCGTGGAAATAATCTGGGTTAATTGTTCAGCCGCAATACCCTGCGCCAGCATATTGTGGGCTAACTGACGGATATCCAGAGCCGACTGCTGCAAAGCCTCGAGCTTGTCAGCGTTACGGATGGCGCTACTGACCTGACGCAAGCCCACTCGCTGCAAGCTGAACAAATCCTTTTCGGATACCAGCCCTTTGAGGCGGCCATTTTCTACCATCAGAATATGCCTAAAACCATGTTTCGCCATGGTCAGTGCCGCTTCGTGAACCAGCGCGTGAGGCGGCAGCGTAAAGGGATTGGGACTCATCACACTGGAAAGCGGCGTATCCAGACTCAGGCCAGGGAGCGTAACGCGGGATAACACGTCATGCAGGGTAAAGATGCCTACTGGTCGTCGCTGTTCATCCACTGCCACCATAGACCCAATGCTGTTTTGCTGCATACTTTCCAGCACCTGTCGCAAAGGTGTATCAGGCGCACAAGCGATCGGCTCACGACGCATAATGGTTGATAACTGGCTGGACATGGACTGTTGTTCGCTGGTCGACTTAGCGTATTTTGCCTGAATAATATGCTTGGATTGTTCCAGCAAATTGGCAATTCGGCGGGTACAAAAATCATGGAATGCGGGACTTTGGTGTGTCAGGGTGAGGAAATCTTCTGCAGACAGCTCATAACAAAACACATCCTCATAGGCGCGGTACAAACTGCTGACAGGACGCTTGGAAAGTAGCGCACCTAGCGGAAAGCATTCGCCCTCATGCAGTTCAAGCCAGGCAGCTTCCTCAGTCTGGGCACTTACCACTCCCTGTTCACCCTGAACTACGCCCTGCTTGATAATGAAGAAATGCTGAACGACACCTTGGTCAGGGGAGAGAATCATTTCGCCTTTGGCATAATATCCAAGGGTAAGCCGCTGCGCCAGCCAAATCAGATCGTCATGCACCATCTGATCAAAGGGTGCGAAACCTCGAAGGTGATCCAAGGTTGCGGTGATCAGAGAATTGAGCGGTGCGCTGGCCATATCAAAATCCTTTTTGAACCCTTAAACGCCCCACCAAGTTATTTATCAGAATTCAAAATAACAAAGCTGGTTTGGCCTCACTGATTAATTCATTCATACGCTAAGTGGAAAGATTAGCACGACAAGAAATAAAGTGATATTAAGCCTGTTCAGGAAGTGCATATGCACCGTCTTTATCATGCACTTCGCGGCCTGTAACAGGGGGGTTAAATACACATACCATACGCATTTGCGAGCCCTTATTGGCTCTCAGTATGTGCTGGTCATGCTCATTGAGCGCATATACCGTTCCCGGTCGGATCGAGTGGATCTTGCCATTTTTCTTTTCTTCAATTTCCCCCTCACCTTCAATGCAATAGACCGCCTCCAGGTGATGCTTATACCAAAGGTGTAATGCCTCACCTTTTTTGATCAAGGTGTCATGCAGTGAAAACCCCATGCCATCCTGGGCTAGCAATAACCGTCGACTGCGCCATTGTGCTGTATCGACATCCGCGTCTGTGTTAATGATTTCATCGAGATTTTTTACAATCACTTTGGATTCCTTTTTGTTACAAATACGCGCTTTACCAAAAAACATTCCTATTGGCAAAGCGCTCACCAGCCTAGAGCACCTCTGCTACTTCTTCTAATGGCGCATTTGCGGGCAGTTCCGCTTCATGAGCACTTTTGGCATCAAAAATTGCCTGCTCCAGCAGATCAAAACCTTCATTAATCAGCACTTCTGTAATCACCAGCGAACCGAGGAATTTGATCACTTGCCCTTGTGCTCCTGCTGTTTCAATGACAAGACCAAGTTCGAAAGCACGACTGCAAATATTTGAAGCCAACTCAGTATCTTTAAATTCCAGACCACGGATCATCCCTAAACCACGCAGCTCAACAATTAATTCCGGGTATAAATCTTTAATCTTTTGCATTCTGGATTCCACCAGTTTGCCTTTTTGTTGTACATCTTTAGCAAAAGTCTCATCACGCCAATAAGTTTCCAGCGCCGTATGAGCTGCTACAAAAGCAAGATTATTACCACGGAAGGTACCGGAATGCTCACCTGGGCTCCATTTATCCAGTTCAGGCTTCATCAAAACCAGCGACATCGGATGCCCACCACCAATGGACTTTGAAAGGGTCACGATATCCGGTTGAATGCCAGCACGCTCAAAACTGAAAAAATTACCGGTACGGCCATTTCCCACCTGAATATCATCCACAATCAACAACACATCAAAGTCATGGCATATTTTCTGTATGTCTCGCAACCAGCTTTCGCTGGCCACGTTAATGCCACCCTCCGCCTGAATGGTTTCCAGCACCACGGCTGCTGGAAGTTCCAGACCGCTGGACTGATCTTCCAGAATACGGCGCAGATAGGCAACTGTATTTACCTCATCGCCCATGTAGTTAAAAAACGGCACTTGGGTGGTATACGCAGGTACACCATAGTTTTCGTCATGGTAATAACGGTTGCCGGTAATACTCAGCGCACCCATGGACATACCATGAAAACCATTGGTGAACGAGATCACACTGGTACGCTTCTTCACTTTACGGGCAATTTTAAGTGCCGTCTCAATGGCATTGGTCCCTGTCGGGCCAACAAACTGCAATTTATAATCCAGCTTGCGCGGCTCTAAAATACATTCAACAAAACTTTTAATAAAATTACGCTTGGCCACAGTCCCCATATCCAGGGCATGACCAATACCATCGTTTTGCAAATACTCAATCACAGCACGATTAATTTCAGGGTTGTTATGGCCATAATTCAATGCACCGGCACCAGCGAAGAAATCAATGTATCGCTTGCCATCTTCGTCCCATATTTCAGCGCCTTTGGCACGGTTAAATACTTTAGGAAAAGAACGGATATAGCCTCTTACTTCAGACTCATATTTGTTAAAAATTTCGAGAGAATTCATATTTAAGCTCCTTGATGCTTATTTATATAACTTTCAGGTTGCGTACTCAGGCGATATAACACTTCTGCCTCGTGGCCCGACTGACTAAATTGTTGCGCTTCTATGAAGGGTTGCTGCGCAATCGTCAGGCCAAAGCGATCAGCCAGTTTTTCAAACAGCCGTTGTGAAGCGCGATTGGATGGGCTGATGGTGGTGCTGATTGAGCGCACCTTTTTACATTCAGGACGCTTTAATAATTCTTCAATCATGCGCAATGCTAATTGTTGCCCACGAAACTCAGACGCCACAGCTACTTGCCAGATAAACAGTTCTTCTGGTTGGTTATTAATCAGATAGCCGGACACAAAGCCCGCAAGCGTATCAGCTTGCTCTGCCAGTACGCAGGTATTAGCAAAGTGACTGGATTGCAGAAAATAAAGGTATTCCGAATTTACGTCTAAAGGTGGCGATTGCTTCACCAAGGTATAAATCCGGCTTCCATCTTCCAAACGAGGAAGTCTAAGTGTAATGGTATCGGTCGACCGTTGTGTTTGTGTGTCCATAAAATTGAGTTACCTGATTATGTCTTCGTATGAAGAAAGTAATGAGGGCCCCAAACCACGAAAGAAACTGGTGAAAAAAAATAATGGCCTGCAGCACAGCAGAAAATTGATTCCGCGGGAAAAGCTACCCTTTGGAAGAACAAAGGCTTTTGCCTGAAATGATGATGTGTTTTGATCCAGAAAACCACGGATTAGCTTTAAAAAAGATAAAATGTGTTTTATTTAGAATAATGATAATAAATACCAGTTTTATTTGAAATAATCTGCAATTATAACAATATATTGCATTATAATCAAACGTGTCTAATTTACACGCCATACATAAACAAAGCCAATAAAACATTAAAATACAATATAAACAATATGTTGCATAAATATAACAAGCGAACATTCATTTTATGTTATTGGCGTAATTACAATTACAAAATATCATTAATATATTGAAAACAATCATAATTAATAAAATTATTATTGTTTTATTACAAATTACAAGTTTAGTATTTTACCATTCTAATATTTAAATATTATTTATTAACTCAACCCGGACTATTTGGAATAAATCAATTTTTATTAATATGTTAGTGAAAATGGCAATAAATACTTGCAACTACAATTATCTGTGCTATAAAAATTATAAAATGCATCAGACATAGCTTCCGCTGATAAGAGTAAAAACCACATCTTGGGTAACCTCCTATATTCAGCCAAATTAAATCAACTGGATCAGGAAATAACCCATGAATACACGCACTTACTTCACCTCAAACTTGTTTGTGTTTTCTTTAATAGCCAGCGCTAATGCTAGTGCTATTGGTGTACTGGCAACAAACGCATTGCCAACTGAAATACAGTCCTGCTTCACCAGTGGATCATGCACCGCAGCTTTCCAAACCGCCTCAGATACTTTTTTCCAGAATACTTATGATTCGACGAACATTTCTGCCTATCAGTACAAAGAAGGTACTATAGATAAATGGCTGGTTCGGTACAACGCGTTTGCACCATCACATTCTGCTGGCGATTCGTATGACAGTTTTACCAATACTTATAATAGCTACAACACCGCTTTAACTGGCAGCTTATGGCTTAGCGCAAACCAATCTTACGATCTAACCTCTTCAAGCCATTCGTTCAGCCTGTATTTTGATAAACTATCGCCATCCCTGACGTTTGCTGGGGGGTTTACCTCTGCACACTTCAATTTAAATTCAGCTGATTTGCTTTCAGGTGGCGGATATTCTCAAATCACCAATTATGGCAATACGATTCAAGGCTCCCTGATAAGCGGGCCAGGGCCGGATGGTCTATTCGGAATGAATTATTGGTCCTGTATAGAGTGTGACTCAACAGTACAATTTAACTTGGCCATGCTGAAATATGCCAGTACTGGCGGGTTAGCCCAGCTTTTCTTCAACCCCGCAGACCCGCAAGCTTTGGCATTCAAATTCAATGAGTACCACCCTGATTTTGGATCTGGTTCAAGCACATCAGAAGTGGCATTGTATGTACAACCTGTTCCTCTGCCTGCCAGCTTGTGGCTTCTTGCTTCAGGGTTAATAGGTTTGCGTGGTTTTATGAAAAGAAAAACTGCTTGATCTATAAATCCATTGCAACTACAAAAAATTGTGAAAGCCGCACCGTGTATTACACCCCTTCCGTTTGAATGAACCCCTTTTCAAATCACGAATAATTCTCACAGTTACTACATGAAATAAATTTAATTTTTTCGTGATATTTACGTGATTATTGTCTGGCACGCTACGTGAAAAATACGCAATGCTGCTTCCTGCTTCATTGAATTTTTTGCTGCGCAACCTGGCTATCCCCTATGGCTGCGCAATTTGCGCAAGCGCCTCAATTGCAAAAAATTAAATTTATACGTCCGGGAATAAATTTTTCGTGTCATACGTTTATAGTTTATTCACATGACATTTATTGACGATTTTGGGTGAAATCGGCTCACCGATTCAGCGTGCCGACAGCAGGTTGGTTACAAATGGCAGTTAAATTTCAACATGGAGGAAGTATGTTAAACGCATTGACTGATTCAAATCGTTATTTCTGGCGTGCATGCTTGGCAGCTGCAATTTTTTCCACAGCTTCTATGGTACATAGCGCCCCCTTAAGTAACGGTACGGTATTGACCATCAATCAGGGGAGCGTCGGATATCCTGAGGGAACTTGTTTCGGATCGTATGTCCGGTTCCTGAATGATGCAATCCTTTGCCACCCTATTGGACCTGGATTGGATGGTGGCTTGGTTATTGGGAAAAACCAAAAAAGCGGTGGACAAGAACAGGCACCAAGCGGGAGCAATTCCAAACCGGGAGAGATGGCCAGTGCATTCTATGTCCCTCAAGTGTATGAATCCCTGGCTACTGCGCCAATGATCGGAGCGCAAGGTGGCATTGCTACAACAGACGCGTCATTAAATCGGTTTGACGACGTCTCTTGTTCCGGCGCTGCATGCCTTGGAAAAGTGGAGATCAACACCATGCACTTGGCTGCTGATGGCAAAGTATACCCTGGTGGCTGTGCGGCCCAGGACTGCGCGAGCACAGGCGGATCTGGTGTGAAAACGTGGACCGTGGCTGCGGATCGTACTTATGTATTGGATATATTATATGGAACAGCTTCGCCAATACAGGTGCATCTTGTGGGGGCTATCGCCCCGGCAGGTAATACCTTGCCCGTGGCGTCATCCGTTACCGTGAAAACCACTCCGGGTGTCGCTGTCGATTGGAAACCAGTGGTTTCAGATGCTAATGGCGATCCGTTGACCTGCTCCCTGGTAAGCTTGCCTTATTATGGCACGCTCACGCTTGCCGCAGATTGCTCTGGAGGAACGTACACGCCCCCCAATCCACTTTTTACCGGATCAGAATGCGGGCAGTATCAGGCCTTTGATGGAAAAAACGTCAGCCTTTCCGCCAATATCTGCGTAACCATCTCGTCAACGGTAGCGAGTACGTGCGAAACGCTTCATCCTAAAACGCAAATTGTACTGAATGGTGATGGATTTGGAGCAGCCAACAAGACATTGCAAATCAGTTTTATTGGCAACATTATTCAGACTTCGAGTACCTCCGTAACTGCCTGTAAGTCAGCCCCGCTTTCTTACACCGCTATTAGTACCGTCGGAACCGCTACGTGTAAAGTGAACGGCATTGCTAAAACAGCCAGCGGACCATTAGTGCCCGGAGATGCACTGATATGCACCAACAAACCAACGGGCTCCGATACCGACAAATTCACTATATATGGAGGTTAAACGTTAAATAGCCGTTGAACATTGCAATATTTAGTCATTCGCTAAATTTTTGAGTGACAGTTGATTACCCTCATCCCACTTTTACCTTCCGCATTTTTTTCTGAAGGAATATGGGATGAGGGGGTTTCAATGTTTTACATACGTCTCATATAACCAAAAGAAATATTCATTTATTACTTACTGATTCATCAGGCAAAAATTTACCACACTATGTGCATCTTTGTAAGGAATCCCTTGTCACGTCGACCAAGCATTACTATAAATTCAAAAAAGGTATGGGTATGCTGTCGATTTTTAAATCATGGAAATGGGTCACAAAAGAACTTAACTGCATGGGAAACTATTTCCCACAACTTTTATTACGGCTATTTCTGGCATACGAATTCTTGGAGTCCGGCTTAATGAAATTTAATGGTACAAACTGGTTTTCTGAAATTCAGTCAGACTTCCCTTTTCCATTCAGCATCATCCCACCGGAAATCAGCTGGCAAATAGCTACATGGTTCGAACTCATCGGTCCAGTTGCACTGATATTAGGTTTAGGTACGCGCTTTTTCAGCGCCTCACTGATCATATTGACTATCGTTGCATGGGTAGCCGTTCATGCAGGCAATGGTTACAATTTTTCTAATAATGGTTATAAGCTGGCGTTAATTTATCTGATCATGTTTACTCCGTTGTTATTTAAAGGTGCAGGCAAATTGAGCATTGACCATCTGTTAAGCAAACGTTTCGCATCAAACGCCTGATACACTCCGAATATCGAGAAATAACCGGTGTTCGGTCATCCACCATTTGAAGCCGGGAATTGAATTGCCGCTTTAACCTGTATAAAGTAGACTCAATTCCCATTTATTTTTTTCCGGAAAATGAATAACAAATCGATAAAAGTAGATAATCCACTTTTAAGTCCTGAACGTTGGTTAACCGAATATGGTGATTATTTATTCCGTTATGCCATGCTTCAATTACGGGACGAGCATTTAGCGGAAGATGTGGTTCAAGAAACGCTGCTTGCCGCACTTGAATGCCATCAGAATTTTTCAGGCAACGCCTCGGAAAAAACCTGGCTGGTGGGAATTCTGAAGCATAAAGTCGTTGATCTTATCCGTAAAAAGGTACGCGAGCCTACCCAGGAAAATCTCGACGAACAAATGGATCATGCTCAAAACGATGCAATAGATGCCATGTTTGATGACCGCGGTCACTGGGTCACACCACCTCAGGACTGGGGAAATCCCGAAAAAATGATGGAACAAAAACGTTTTTGGGAAATTTTTACTGAGTGCATGAAGCGCTTACCCCCCCAACTCGCGCTGCTTTACTCACTTCGTGAAATTTCCGGGATGGCAACAGATGAAATTTGTAAGGATATGAATATTTCCCCGACTAACAGTTGGGTGATGCTGCACCGTGCACGCCTTGGGCTGAAACAGTGCTTTGAAATTAACTGGCTAGGTCAGGAATAAAGGGAGAGACAATAGTGTTAACTTGTAAAGATGCCAGTAAATTGTTGTCACAATCCTTTGATCGCAACCTGACGTTAACAGAAAAGATAAGCATGAAATTGCATTTATTGATCTGCAATGCTTGTTCAAAAGTGGATCAGCAGTTAGCGTTTCTGCACAAAGCTGGTAAAAAGCTTGCATCTGAACCTGAAGATATTCCCTCCTCACAACCCGGGCTTACGCCCGAAGCGCAGGAACGGATATTGGAAGAATTGCACCGCAAACAGGATGCGAAATCCGCATCAGAATGAATGCATGCACTGTTCCGGGAAACCGGTATTTTTTTAATTGAAAACTTGGAGATATACAAACATGGCTATCAATAAATCTGCACTGACTATTGCTTTAGGTACCGCTTTCGTAGCTACGCTAAGTGCTTCACCTGTTGTAAACGCAGCAGGAAATCCTTTTGCAATGCAGACCCTGGACAAAGGCTACATGGTTGCCGGCGCTGATGCCAAAGCCAAGGATGGCAAATGTGCAGGCGATAAGGCTGCAGCAACCAAAGCAAAAGATGGAAAGTGCGGCGATATGTCCGAGAACAGCAAAGACAATATGAAAGCCACTGACAAAAAAATGCCTGATGGCAAATGTGGTGAAGCCAAATGTGGTGCATCAAAAGCTAAAGCTGGCGATAAAGCAGCCCAGTAATACTGGCTCAATACCCTAATCATGAATCATAAAACCATTTATGGTGCGGGACTTGGTCTTCGGCGCGAGCTGATTGCTCCGCTGAAGAACCAGCCACCTTCCGTTATTGACTTCTATGAAATTGCGCCCGAAAACTGGCTGGATATGGGTGGTGCGCTAGGCAAGGATCTGCATTTTTTTACAGAACGCTATCCTGTAGTCTGCCATGGCCTTTCTTTATCTTTGGGCGGACCGTCACCTCTGGACGAAGTTTTTCTCAAACGCATTAAAGCGTTTCTAAAACAACATCAGATTCAACTCTATACCGAACATTTAAGTTATTGCAGTGATGATGGTCACCTGTACGATTTACTGCCTATTCCGTTTACTGAAGAAGCTGTCAAATACGTAGCAAAGCGAATCCGTCGTACTCAAGACATTCTTGAACAAAAGATTGCTGTAGAAAACGCCTCATTTTATGTTGCAGCACCAATTGCAGAAATGGACGAAATCACTTTTATTAAAGCGGTGCTGGAAGAGGCAGATTGCATGCTGCATCTGGATGTAAATAACATCTATGTCAACAGCGTCAATAACCAATATGATCCAATTGCATTTTTGCGCGCCTTGCCTGGCGACCGAATCGCTTATATCCATACTGCCGGGCATTATCAGGAATCAGAAGATTTGATCGTGGATACCCATGGCGCCGATATCATCGAGCCGGTATGGGATTTGCTGGAAGAAACCTATCGCACTTTCGGTGTTTTCCCTACCCTGCTGGAACGAGATTTCAATATTCCACCTCTGGCAGAACTGTTACCGGAAATTGAACGTATTGCCCACCTTCAACAACATTACCAAACAACACAACATGTCAGAAAAGCCTGACATCCCGTTATTTCAACAGTATCAGTACGCTTTTACCGGCCATATTCGCAACCCCCGGGAAAATAAGCGACCGCAGGGTGTGCCTGCGCGTCGCATGAAAGTCTACAACGAACTGCTATATAACAACCTGGAAGGTTTTCTGCTTGCCTGTTTTCCGGTGCTGCATAAAGTATCAGGTAAACGAAAATGGGCAAAACTGGTGCGTGACTTTTTTTCTACTCACCGTTGCCATTCTCCTTTTTTTCGCCAGATCCCTGATGAATTCATTCATTACCTGAAAAATGAGCGCGGCGAACAGCCAGAAGACCCGGCGTTTATGCGCGATTTGGCACATTACGAATGGGTAGAACTCATGCTTTCCATTTCCAACAAGGAAATAGAGCACAATCGCATCGACCCTGATGGCGATCTGTTAAATGCCAGGCCAGCCATCACACCTTTGTTATCACTGCAAAGTTATGCTTATCCCGTGCACAAAATCGGGCCGCGTTTCAAACCAACTACCGAACAGAAAGAAGACACCCACTTTGCTATCGTCCGTAACAAAAATGACGAAGTAAAGTTTATTCTGATTAATCCGATAAGTATGAGACTGCTCACACTTTTGCAATCCTCTTCCCTCACAGGAAAAGGTGCTTTACTGCAAATTGCGACTGAGCTACAACATCCCGATCCCGCTGTAGTATTGGCCGGTGGACTTGATATCCTGCATTCTCTTTATCAGTCGGAAGTTATTCTTGGCACGTGGAAAGGGTGTGATAACATGTAATTTGAAACAAAAATCCTAATTAGCGAGCACATCCAACACTCTATATTTTATTGCTCGGTGGTAAATGTCATCCCTATCTAAAAAGATTCTCGCTATTTACATGCTGGTACTCGCACTAGGCGTGACGCTATCAGTACTGATTTACATGAATGGGCACGCTGTATCTTCTGCCACGCAATCCCTGGTTGAAATCAACCTTCCCCGCCTTAATGACATCTCAAAACTGCATGTTGCCATTGCAGGGCAAAAACCGATTCTTTATGAATACTATGCAACAGCTGACAGAGCAATTTTTCTGAAAGCATTTTCTGCAAATCAAATTATTATTGAAGCTGGCTTGCGAACGATTCACAATATGGACGAAAGCCAATCTTATTTGACCCAAATTGAAAAACTGACTGATGAAATAAATGGCCAGGCAAATCAGCTGGATAAAACACTCACGACCGCTCCCATTGATTGGGACCACGCTCGTGAAATTCTGGAACGGGTAAGCATTTTAGAAAAAAGCATAGCCCCTATTATTGATAAATTAGTTTTTTTTAATCAAAAGCGCGTTACCAGCAGCGGACTATCCACCCAATCCAAAACCCAATTCATGATCAATCTGGTCATTGGGTTCAGTATTGTCATTTTTATCATCGCCATTCTGATCGGTTATTACGTCAACATTTATATTGCCGAAAGCGCAGAACGCCGGCGGCTGTCCATGTTCGTAGAAAGAAACCCCAACCCGGTATTACGTTTGTCATGGAATGGTCAAGTCACCTATTCCAACCCTGCCACAGCCATACTGCTTTCCAAACTCGGGCTGGATTTTGCAAAAGCGTTATTACCAGAAGACTTTGATTTACGTTTAGCTTCAATTAAAAAATCAGGCGCAGAAAGTCTGGGATTTGAATATGGCATTCAAAACAGAACACTGGATTGCATGATTCATATGCTGGAAGATCTGCATATTTGCCATATCTATATTACGGATGTCACTGACCGTAAAGAAGCTGAAAAACAACTAGTTTTCCAAGCCTACCATGACACAGTAACCAGCCTGCCCAATCGCCGCATGTTCAATGAAAGCATGCAAAATGCCATTAATCAGGCGAGTCCGGAAAGTCAATTTGCCGTAATCATGCTCCGGATAGACCGTATCAAACTGGTGTTGGAAAGTCAGGGTTATGAAGCCAGTGATAACCTGTTACGCGCTATGGCAAGCCGCCTTGAAAAGCTGCTACAGCAACATTCAGATTTTTCTACGGGCGTTGTTTTCTTCCGCTTTGAAGGCGCCACTTTCGGCGCTTTAATGCCAAACCTGTCAGATTCTCACCAGCTACAACTGCTAGTGGAACAGCTACAGATCAGCATGCGCGAGCCTTTACACGCAAATGGCCAGGACTTTTTCTTCACCCTGAGCATTGGTGCCAGTATATTCCCGCAGGATGGCAGCGAACCGGAAGGCCTGATGAGAAACGCGGAAGCCGCTGTGAATAACGCCCAGAAGCTAGGGGGCAATACTTTCCAAAGCTACACACAGGACATGAACGCAAAAGTAGCCCACTGGCTGGCTTTGGAAAATGGATTGCGCTACGCACTGGAACGCAACGAGCTTGAGTTGCACTATCAGCCGCAAGTCGTTATTGCCAATAACCAGATCAACGGTGTAGAAGCACTATTGCGCTGGCGACGGGACGGACAAAACTTTTCTTCCCCTGCCGAATTTATCCCTATAGCTGAAGAATCCGGCCTGATCATTCCTATTGGTGAATGGATACTGCGCACTGCCTGTTTGCAGGCAAAAGCCTGGCAAACCGCAGGCTTTAATCACATCACCATGGCAGTTAACATTTCGGCACGTCAGTTTCAGCACCCTGAATTTACCAAGCTTGTTGCTACCACTCTGCAACAAACCGGCCTGGAACCGCATTTTCTTGAATTGGAAATCACAGAAAGCGTTGCAATGCATGATGCAGAAAAAACCATTGCCACCTTGATTGAATTGCGCAATTTAGGCCTCCAGCTATCCATTGATGATTTTGGCACCGGTTATTCTTCGCTCAGTTATTTAAAACGGTTCCCCATCAGCAAACTCAAAGTAGACCAATCTTTTGTGCGCAATATGGTCAGCGATACAAACGATGCCGCTATTACAAAAACGGTGATCTTGCTTGGACAGAGCTTGAATCTGAAAGTGATAGCAGAAGGCGTGGAAACAGCTGAACAACTAGCGTTATTGAAGCAGTTTGACTGCGACGAAGTGCAGGGGTACTTTTTCAGCAAACCTGTTCCCGCTAGGGATCTGGAGAAACTTCTGTCTGTCAGGGAAATTTAAACAATTTATTTTCAGAGACTTGCAGGTTCTCCGCGTGAAGCTTACGGATTGCATTGGGCTCAGGCAATTTATCGCGACTTTTGCCCGCCAGGTGCGGGTTAGATTCACGCTCCGAAGTCTTGTTGGAAATATGTTTGTGATGGTAGTCGTGGCCAGGGGTGGCAAAACAGTCATTGTTTCTGTGCCAGTATGCATAATTCCATTACCTGTCAATAGAACAGTGACATACTTGGACCCGTATTTGAATGGCTGCAATCAACGGTCATAGGGCAGCCTGTTGCGGCATGTCAGCTTGCTCCCACTGTGTGCCTGACACGCGCCGATGGACAACACTTTCCTCGTCTATGCGGAACAGGTGCAGCCAACCATTCTCCACCAACTGGCTCACCAGTTCATGGCGAGCCATAATGTTTTCTATGGCCGCCTGAGGTGCCTCAATAAACACGCTCAACCGCAACGGTTCATGCACCCAACGCTCGCCGTTGTGCAGGGACTGCATCGGCAGACCGACGCGCAGGTCGCCGCCGTTGCCCTCCAACACGCCGATGGCACCGCCCGTCACGTTGTGCAGTACCTTGTTGCCGCTGCCGAAACGCTGGTTGTCGACCACCGATCCGTAGTACTGCATGTTGATCCAGTTGGCCACCACCATGGGAGCGGTCATGATCAACTCCAGAATCTTGAACTCACTGTCGTTCTGCCAGGCATACTCGTGCAGGAAGGCGCGGCCATCCAGATTCATGCTGACCGTGCGCTCCCTCGGCGCGGCGATGAAGGCGGCGTTGTTAGCCAGAGCCCATTCCGGCCGCACCTGGGACCAGTCGCGACTGCGCTGGCGCACATTGGTCTCTATCTCGTGGTTGGGCAGGCTGGCGATACCCAGCAACGCGGAACGCTGCATGCGGGTCAGGTCACTGGCCTGTTCCAGCCACTTATGCAGTTGTTCCAAGTCCGGGGCCAACTGCTTGGGCACCTCGTCGGTATCAAACAGACGTACTTCATCCGTAGTGGTGTCGTGAAGTCCGGCCAGGAACCATGTGTCCTCGGGGATGACGATACCCCGTTCACGCAGGTCGCGTCGCACTGCCGGCTGATTTAGCAGAGCGACCACCACACGGGCGCTGGCCTCGCCAGTCTGCCCGGCGCAAGCGCCGCAGTCCAGGCCGGAGGCGTGGGGATTGTTCACCGTGGTACTGCCGTGGCCGGCCAACAGCACCAGGCGCCCGAAGTTGTTGGTCATGGACATGGCACGCAGAATGCGCTCTGCATGCCCAACCCAATCGGACGCCGGAATGCCCGAATCCGCATGATGGGGACAGGACTGCGCCTTAGGTACCTCGGCCAGCGTCGGCCCTATCCGATCGATCACCTGCTGGTCGAGACCATAGGTGAAGGGATCGGGAACCGGCCGGCTCCAGCCGAAGCTGTCGGTCAGCAGCTTGGGTGCATACATCAACCCAACGGCCTCGACAAAGGAGAAACAGGAGGATGCCGACAGTTTGAAGCCTTTCCAAGCCTTGGACAAACCGATTCGTCGGCGCCGATTGTTCAGCTCATTGCTCGTCTGCTGATTACCATCCTTGACCTTTTCATAGATACGATAGGCCGGCTTGAAGATCACCGGCACATGGCTATGACCAACACTGGCGCCCAAGGGTACGTGCTCGATGAAGATGCCGAAGAAACCGGCGAAGCCAATGGTCTGCACCGATGGCGTCACGGTCTCCAGGGAACGGCGAAACACTTCGGAACGCACGTCAATGCAGAAGGCTGCCTGGACCGCTGGCCGGGCGGTGGGCTGGGTACGCAGCCCGTTCCGGGCTGCACTGTTCAGGCCGGCGATTACAGTGCGCTGAAAGCCAATTTCCATGGCGTTGAGCATAATGCGGTCTATCTCCGCCGCCACCTGACGCTTGGCGGAGGGAGGGCGCATGCTGGCGGCCAACATCTCGCGCCAGCCCGCCACCAGGCCTACCGATTCTTTTTCCTTGAACAACAGCACATCCCACATCAGACGGATGGCCAACAGGTCAACGATGGAATCGTCCCGCCCTCCGCTGAGTTCTGCCTGCCAGCGCAAGTAACGGGCCCAGGCCGCCCAGCCGCCGATACTCAGCAGCGAGGCATGCAGATAACGCTCCATTCCCGCATCAGGGATATCCAGTTGGGCAACGGCCCACGCGATAGCGGTGCGCGAATCGGCAGGCAGCCGGCTGACTTCCGAGCGAAAGTGGTGCAGGCCCATCATCGCCGGACTGAGGTCGATGGCGGCAGCCTTGCGCCAGGATGTATAGAGGGACTGGTCACGCCAGGGCATGGCTACGATAGCCTGACCCAGATCAAAATAGGCAGCGCAGTGAAGGCTTATGCGCTCGGTAACGAAACTTGACCAGAGTCCGCCTTCAACCTGCTCCAGCACCGCGCTGACCGGGGCCATGCCCAGCCTGGGGCGAGGCGCAGCGGCAGCCAGCGTCCACTCAACTATCGCCATATCCAGGCTGCTGCCGCAGCGGGCGATGGCCTGCTGCAGGTCATCTTTGGAAATGCGGCCGGTTGCCAGTTGCTCGTGGTAATAGTCACGCGGCATATAGAGGTTGGAGCCGGTGATGCGGGCCAGGGTGTCCGAGGCATCCTGGAAACTGTAATCGCTTAGCCCGACGAAGGGATTGACGGCAACGAAGTGCTTAAGCGGCCACAGTGGCGCAATCCGCCCGCAGGCTGCATCAATGCACCGGTTCAGCTCTGCAGCATTCAGCGCAGGCAATGTGCGCGATTGCGTTTGCATTACCTGCTCTGCCTTCCCGTGTGTTGTGTACTCTTTGCCGACCGCGCTTTCGATCCCGTTCAAGACGGCGCTATCATTCATGTTCATGATCAATCTCCGTGGGATTTTTCTGTAGCGAAGGGTGTATGCAGGCTATCCTGAACCGGTTTCGGACTAGGCCATACGCGCTGCAGCAACCGGGTGATGTACACATCGATGTACAGGCCGTTGTACAAGTGCATGTACAACCCTTCTCTCAAGGCAGTTGGAGCGTATTTGAGAGCCTGCTGCAACATCATCAGTGCCAGAAAAACACCGACGATGACAAGGGCTAATGCGCTCTGGAAAGGCCCAGCCGCATCCTGTATGGGCAGCACGCTACCCTTCAGGGCCATCTCAAATAGAGTATGCAAGGTGAAATAGGCGACGCAGACTACGGCGCTCAGCCCCAGGCCGCGCAGCAGTAATACGCCATTACCCATCGCGCTGGCCGATTGCAGCAGCAGCTGACTCATGGCTATTGCGACGATAGTCGCTGTGGCGATAAGGGCCGGTTGTGCATCGGGGGTGATGCCGAAGGCGGCCCCTACGCCTAGCGCCATGAGCCCCCCGGTAATCAGGGCCATGACTATCAGTCCGGGCTTGAAACCGCCGGGACTGCTGGTTATGGCGGGTGCCCGAAAGGCGTCCACACCACTGCCGGAGGCCAGGAAAGCGTGAGCCTTGTACAGAGAGTGGGCCACCAGGTGCAGCATGGCCAGGCTGTAGAGACCAAGACCGCACTCCAGCAGCATGAAACCCATCTGCGCGGTGGTGGACCAGGCTAGCGACACCTTGATGCTAGTCTGGGTGAGCATCACCAGAGAGGCCAGGGCCAGGGTGGTGAGGCCGATAACCGCCAAAGATCCCTGAGCGACTTCGGATTGCGACATGATGGGGCTCATGCGAATGATCAGAAAGGCACCGGCGTTGACGATGCCAGCATGCAACAGGGCGGACACGGGCGTGGGCGCCTCCACCACCTGAATCAGCCAGCCATGTAGTGGGAACTGGGCGGATTTGAGGACGGCGCTCAGCACGATCAATACCGATGCCCATTCCAGAGCAAGCGGTAATGGGCCATTCATCGCCGCCATGCTGTGGAGCACGTCCGCGTACTCAAGACTATGCAGGGTCGAACCGATCAGAAAAATGGCAGTGAGATGGCTCAGATCGCTGATCCGGTTGGCGATAAATTTCTTGTGCGCGGCCAACAAGGCAGCCGGACGCTCTCGATAGAACGTCAGGAGTTGATGCAGGCACAGACTGTTGGAGATCCAGGCCAACCAGAACATGAGCATATTACCCGATATGATCAGGGTCAGAATAGTACCCAGGGTCAGGCTAAGCCACTTGTGGAAGCGCCCCTGGTTGCGATCCCCATCCAGGTTGTTGCGCGAGTAGCGAGTCACCACGGCACCAACGAAGGACACCAGAACCAGCATGATTACGGTAACACTGTTGACGTAGGCGCTGATGGAAAAGGCACCAATGTCTCCCGGCAGGTCAATAGTGTAGAGGGTCCAGGTGCGGGTGCCGTCGAAGCTGTGTACTGCTGCCGCCAGCAAGGCGCTGAAGCAGGCGATCCAGGAAATGGTGCCGTTCAGGCGCGCCATAAACCTTGGGCGTTGGTTGGCCCAGCCAGTCGGTATCAATCCCGCCAACAGCAAGATCAACGGGGCAAAAATAACCAGAATAGGCGTAAGGAGGCTAGATATTGATTGCATGACAACCTCCGTTTAGGGTTAGAAAAAAGAGGGAATAGCATCCTTCTCTGCCGTCCCAGGGCAGTAGGAGGCAGGTGCATGGTCGCCCAGACGAAACGGATTTCGGCGTAGGATGATGGCTCATGATTCGACTCCTGGGTTAACAAAGGGATTTGGCGGGAGCAGTAAGGACGTGCCGCCATTGGGAAATAGTCTAGAGAATTACTATGGATAACGATAATGAATTATTACTATGGTTATGATAGACTTTTGGCTATATATAAATGTAATCAGGAGCCGGCTATGATGCATGTCACCCTGCGTCAGTTACAGACTTTCGAGGCGGTGGCGCGGTTAAAAAGCTTTTCCCGTGCCGCGGAGGAAATGCATGTCACTCAGCCCACCGTCTCGAAGCAGATCAGGCTGCTACATGAACAGGTTGGCTTGCTCTTATTGGATCAGCTTGGAAAGAAAATCTTCCTGACCGAGGCCGGCCAAGAGCTCTACCTGACTTGCTCCAACTGGCTGGATACATGGAACCGGTTTGAGCAGACCATCTCCAATATTAAGGGCCTAAAGCAAGGTCGCCTAAAGATCGCAGCAGTGACGACTACCAAGTACTTCATGCCCCGCGTGCTGGGCCCTTTCTGCGCTCAATACCCGGGAATAGACATCGCGATGGAAGTAGTCAACCGCGATCGACTTCTGGAGCGATTGGCTCGCAATCAGGATGATCTCTATATTATGGGGCTTCCACCCGATGATCTTGATGTTGAAAGCGAAGCGTTCATGGAGAATCCGCTTGTGGTAATAGCCCCGGTCTCGCACCCCTTGGCCCAACGCAAACGCATACCGTTTGCAGAGCTGGCTAACGAAACCTTTCTAATGCGGGAGCAGGGCTCAGGTACGCGAATAGCTATGGAAAAACTGTTTCAGAAACGCAAGACTCCCATAAAGATCAAAATGGAGTTAGGGAGCAATGAGGCCATAAAACAGGCTGTGGCTGGCGGTCTTGGGCTTGCGATGCTATCCAGAAGCACGCTCAACCCTGATCCCCGCCAGGAAGAGCTGGCTGTTCTGGATGCGCAGGGCTTCCCCATCATGCGGGCTTGGCATGTTGTCCGCCCCAAGGGGAAGGATCTCTCTGTCGTAGCCACTACTTTTCTGGATTTTCTGCGCGCCCATATAAAGCTGTTAACACCACGGCTGCAAATTTCAGCGCCAGAATATGTGCAATCACCAGAAAATAAATAATACGGGGGTGACGATGGACTGGTGCAGCGTGTCGAATAGTAGTGCACTTATTCAACGCGAAATAAGCGCAGGTAACCTTGCCGAGGAAATTGCCGGTTTTGGCAGTCCAAATGAATAACCTGGGCTCGGCGTTGTGACAGGAATTGAATTTATTGAGGAAATGGGTTGAAAAGCAGACAGCTATTCCGGGACTACCTCTGCAACAGAAACGGGTCGATATTGTGTAAAAACACACCTATAAAGCGGCATTTTACTGGATTAGCTTTGGCATGAGCTAACTTCCCCGTTTTCTGATTGACGTTGAAAACACGCTTGAATCTATCTGAAAGCGGTTTGTCATGGCCAATAATCCTGGATAATCAGAAGGCAATTTTTTCTTTATCTACAAAAAATGGATCCCATATTAAAAGTGATGACGTACCCCAATCACCGCTGTTAAATCTGCTGTTAATTGCACACCGTTTACATACTGATAAACAGGTTTCTGAATGAATCCATAAACCTGTGAATGTGGACCTAGTGCATAGCTCAAACCCGGACTTACAAAAACATATGTCCCTCCAGACAAATCCGGTTCAGCATTGGTGCCTGCATCTCGATTCTTATGCAGCGCATTCAATTGAAGCAATACTCCCCATTTTTCCGACAACGGGTAATTCAGCCCCAAATCAATGGCAATGCGATCGCCCGGTGTAAAATTGTCGTAAGTTGTTATGGCATGTTGCCACACGGCTTGCACAAACCAACCACCTGAAGTATTCGGCAGGGCCTGATGCACAAATGCGCCAAGCAATGCGTCTGTGCTACCCGTTCCTGGTTGAAGCGCACGCTCCGCCTTTGCGCCTTCAGAATTGACAATATCTGTGGATCCCGTTGGGAGTTTTACCCCGAATTTGAAGCCATACCGGAAATTCTGGAAAGCCTCTACAGAAGGTTGATAACGCCCCGTTACCAAAACATCACCCAATTTTGAAAAATTCCAGGATTCTGTCTCCTGCGTATCATTTAACACATGGGTATGATCGCGACTGACAATGGGTGCGCTTAACGCGAAACTCCAGTTTGCATCAAGCATATAATCCAGCGTAGTGACCAGATTCCGATTAGTAGTTTGCTTCTCTAGTGCTTCACCAGCGCCTTTCAGCGTTTTTGAAGCGCCTTCGCGCAATTGATCTTGCTTGATATATTCATAACGCAAATCAACAGCTATCCCCGGCGGCTGTATTCCCTGTTCCCACTGCGTATTAATGGCACAGGCGGCAGACCCGCAACTGGCATGGGCAAGTGTATGCACCAGCACAAACATCCCACATACAACAAAGCTGCTGCCTTGAACTTTCATATTACCCCTACCCATTGAATATTTTTTTGGCTTCATTGCATCATATCGATGTCATTCCAATTCAAGAATGTGACATGATGTCGCACCTTAACTATCCTTCCGGAAACAGGATAAAATAGGGATGACTGAAACACGGGACGACCCTTTATGATCTTGATTAATCGGCAAGTGCCAGCAGCCATTAACCTGCATCGTCTGTTCGTTCTGCGGAACATTGAGATTGCCGGGCAGGTTTTGGCAATCCTGGTAGCGCACTTTTTTTTGGCAATTTCATTACCATTAACTGCCATGTCCATTATCATCGGCGGTCTGGCGCTGATCAATTTACTCACCTGGCAACGTCTGAAGCGTCCTTGGTCAACCACTGATCTGGAACTGTTTGGGCAATTAACGATTGACGTAATAGTGCTGGCCTTGCTGGTTTACCTCAGCGGTGGCTCTACCAATCCTTTCATATCTTTGTTTCTGCTTCCGCTAACCCTCGCGGCTGCAACGCTGCCACTAAGTTATACCGCTGCAATGGCAACAATTACCATAAGCTGCTACTCGCTGCTGATGTTTTACTACGTCCCTTTCGGACATCCTTTCCCGGACCCTTCCCTACCGGGCAACATCATCTCTCGGGCACCTTCAGCTGCGCACATGCATCACACCGGGGGGGAAACATTCAGCCTCCACGTGCTGGGCATGTGGTTCAACTATGCGATCAGCGCAGTGCTGGTATCATTTTTTGTTGTCAAAATGGCTGCCACATTGCGGGAACGTGACCAACTACTGGCAAACGCCCGTGAAGAAACTCTGCGCAATGAACGCATTGTAGCCATGGGTACGCTGGCTGCGGGGGCTGCGCACGAACTGGGCACCCCGCTTTCTACCATGGCGGTAGTTACCAACGAATTACAACGCGAATATAAAAACGACCCGGAATTATCGGAAAATCTGCAAATATTGCGCGATCAGGTTGCCAACTGCAAGCAAATACTCTCTAATTTGCTCGCATCATCCGGACAAGTCAGAGCAGAAGGCGGCAACAGCTTGCCAGTAAATACCTACCTTTCCGAGTTAGTGGATAAGTGGCAAATTTTGCGCCCCAAAACGGAAATTGCTATCAATTGGGGCGGTACGCAACCCACTCCCGACATCATTGCGGACCAGACACTAAGCCAGGCGATCATGAATTTGCTCAATAATGCCGCAGACGCTTCCCCTGAAAGTCTTGAAATTCTGGGAAAATGGGACAATCAAACCCTGTTCGTTGAAATTCTGGATCGCGGCCCCGGTTTATCACCCGAAACGATGGCTCAGGCCGGCAAACCCTTTTTCACGACAAAAGCGCCCGGGCAAGGGATAGGTATCGGCCTGTTTCTTGCCAATGCCACGATTGAACGACTTGGCGGCACCGTGGAATTATTCAACCGCGAAGGGGGTGGAGCCTGCATCCGACTGACACTCCCTTTAGCAAAACTGGCTACGCACCTAATATGATGGAAAATAGCGCAACACCCTCCGAAGAAGAACTCCCCAGCTTGCTGCTGGTTGACGACGATGTGACTTTTTGCAAAGTTTTGGCCAACGCATTAAAAAAACGAGGGTTTACTATCAGTGTTGCCCATGAGGTTGGCACAGCACTGTTGCTCGCCCAAGCCAATCCGCCAGAATATGTCGTAATCGACCTGAAGATGCCCGGCCCTTCTGGCCTGATACTGGTAGAAAAACTCAAGGAACTGGATGAACAAACCCGTATTGTCGTACTCACCGGCTACGCCAGCATAACCACTGCGGTAGAAGCCATCAAGCTTGGCGCCACCCACTATCTGGCAAAGCCGGCTGATGCCGATGAGATTGTGGCTGCACTGCATAAAGAAAGTGGCGACGCCCAGATCGCCATTAACCCATCCCCTTTGTCTGTGGACAGGCTTGAATGGGAGCACATCCAGAAAATACTGGCAGAAAATCAAGGCAATATTTCCGCCACAGCCCGTGCCCTCAACATGCATCGCCGTACCCTGCAAAGAAAACTGACTAAAAAACCCGTCAAGGTATAGAAAAATTTTCGTTAACAACTACTTCAGTCACAGCCTAGCTAGCTTTCCAATAAAACACCGGCTACTTTAGGGTACACTTCAAGACGGCTAAAGAATTATGGCGCAAATCTAGAATGCGCTATTTTTCACACCCCAAATCTGCATATCACGCCGCATTTGCTAAAATAGCGCAGATTCCCAAAAAATTGGAGTAGCAACATGAATGCCCTGTGGATACTTGTTCTTCTGATTGTCCTTTCCGGATTTTTTGCCCTTGCCGAAATGGCGCTCGCATCCTCTCGACGCGGCAAGCTTATCAAAATGGCTAATGAAGGACACAAAGGCGCATCCGCTGCCATCACCATTAAAGAACATCCCAGCCGCCTGCTGGCAGCAACCCAGACAGGCATAACGGCTGCTGCCTTATTGATGGGTATTTATGGCGAGTCAGCCCTTTCTGCATCCGTTGATTCATTCATTCCCTCTGGCTTCGCCTTCCTCACAGAATGGCGCGGCACCATTTCATTCACCATTACCATTATCATCGTCACTGCTGTTTCCATTATTTTGGGAGAGATTGTCCCCAAGCGTATCGCAATCGCCCACCCGGAGCGGGTGGCTGCAATGTGCGCCCCGTTCATGGCGATTTTCATCAGGATGTTATCGCCGGCTATCCATTTCCTTTCCTGGACCGCAGACCGAATTCTGGCAATTCTGCCGATTAAATCAGCCCCTGCAGTCACCAGCGTGGAAGATATTCTTGCCTTTGTGGACGAGGGGTTCAAAGTAGGTGCCATCGCTTCGGAAGAAAGCCACTTGCTGGGAAATGTACTTCGACTGGAAGACCGCCGGCTTGCTGCCATTATGACCCCCACCGCTGATGTAACTTATCTGGATCTGCTTGCTCCCCGCGAACGCAATCTCAGACTGCTGCGCGAAGCCCCTCATTCACAATTACCGGTTTGCAAAGGCGACCTGCAACAAGTTATCGGCATCGCCGAGAGTCACGACATCCTGCAGGCGGCCATGGAAGGCAACGTGGATTTTGCCGAGCTTCCCCTGGCCACGCCACTTTTTGTACCCGGAACGCTAACCCTGATCGATCTCCTGCGCACGCTGCGTCAGCAAAAGGTCACATTCGCCCTGGTAGTCACTGAATTTGGTGTCACCGAAGGTATTGTCACTCTGGATGACGTGATGATGTCACTGGTAGGTGAAATGATGCCTCTTGGCGTCACTTCTGAAGAAGCCCTCGCCGTACGTCGCCCGGATGGCTCATGGTTGCTGGATGGTTTGCTGGCTATCGACGAAATGAAGGACAAACTGGAGATTCGCTCCCTTCCCCATGAAGATCTTGGCAATTTTCACACTGTCGGCGGATTCGTTCTTGCTTCTCTTGGCCGCATCCCTCGTAAATCCGAGCAGTTTTCTTGTGGTGAATGGGACTTTGAAGTGGTTGATGTAGATAGAAACAGGGTGGATCAGATACTTGCTATTCGGCACACCGAACCGGGTGTCGGGAATAATTAAGTACATTCTGATAACGTATAGTCACTAAAACACTTCAGAATCCATCAAGAATAACGTTTTTTTGCAGGCAAATTTGTTTGCAAATAGTGGATGTACCATTTATGCTTCCTTCAGCCAATATTAATGATCTGAAATAAATGCCACGGAAAAAACCTCCCATACAGCATCAATCAAAGCATTCAGGAATACAGAACTGCCTGGGAAATATCCAGGAAATCGATTCTGCGCTTCTTCATCATGAAAAATGGCTGAAAGATATACACCGATCGCTGATTTGCGATGGCAACCCCAATCCGGATGACCTTCAGGAAGACGGACACTGCCTCTGCAAATTTGGTCAGTGGTACTACAAGCAAAATCAGGGTGGATTAGGCTCGAACGTCAGGTTCCAAAAGTTGGAAAACCTTCATAAACTGATGCATGACAAAGTGCGAAACCTGCTTGTTTCCAAGACGGCTCAATCTCCCATTTCGATGGGGGCTTATAATGCATTTATGGATAATGCTATCCATTTTAAGCTTGAAACACGCAAACTTCAGTTTGAGCTTATTGAAAAAGTCTGCACAGTAGATCAACTTACTGGCACTTGGAATCGCCATGCCATGTCTTACAAGCTTGCCCAAGAACTGGAGAGATCAATTCGAACAAAAGAACCATGCTCTATTTGCCTGATGGATATCGATCATTTTAAAAAAATCAATGATCAATTCGGGCATCAGGCTGGAGATCTCGTTTTAAAGACGATCAGTCAGTTCTTTACTGACAGGCTGCGAAAATACGACACGATATTCCGTTACGGTGGCGAAGAATTTCTATTAAACTTTCCCGGTACGACGGAAGAACAACTTGAAGTCACTATCAATCGATTGCGTACCGAACTGCAAGCGCTGCCTATATCGATGCCTGACGGATCAATTATTCACGTCACCGCTTCATTCGGCATTGCTGACATGGTCAGTGACATAGGGATAGAGGAATCAATCGAACATGCTGACCACGCGCTACTTTGTGCAAAAGCAAGTGGGCGAAATTGCGTTTGCGTCTGGAAAACTTAGCGCTACCAGAAAGAGTATGAACAATTCTTTCGAATCAGTTCGATCCGATTTTCAAAATTATCCAGCATTTTACCCCCGGTGCTATAAGCACCATTTTTAATACCGGCATTACAGCTATACCTCCACCTCATCCAACCTTCTTCATCAAAACCAACCTGTTAACAAGCCGTACAACTCGCCACAGCTGTCAGAATCTCGTCAAATAAAAATAAAACTTATATATAAATCAATAAATTATAAGTGGCATATTTTTTGCTTCCTATTAATTGAGAATGAATTTTTTCAGAACAAGCTTTATTACTGAAGTCTGCCTTCACTAAAAATGGAATTAATGGATGCTCCATGTATCACGCTAATAAATTGAGGTCGTTAAACTCGCCATTGCGAAATAAATCCGCCCTTGAACTTAAGACAAAAACAACACGGCCAGCACAAATTCCTTTGAGCTTATCCATACAGCCATTTTGCAGGCCGCTTTTAGCCTGTATTATGCTGGCGCAACCGGTATGGGCTAATGCCGCCGAAAATACGCTCAAGCTTGCGGATTCACTCAACTCGCTGTCTTTTTCACTGACAACAGCTGAGCCCGTTTATCAGCAAGCGCTCGCTTCTTCTCGCAGCGGCAATCCGGATGCCGCTATGCTTTGGCAATCAGCGCTGACACAACCACAATTACCGCTTCGCTATCTGTTTGACTACGTAACAACGCTGACCTGGGCTGGGCGTGACCAAGAAGCATTGCTATGGATGGAACAATTGACAGCGCGGCGAGACACCCCAGCCTATGTACTGGAAGCCCTTGCCAGCGCCGCACGTAACTTGAAACATTACAGCCTGGCTGAAACCTTATACCGCCAGGTACTAGCCAATGCACCCGCACGCTGGGAAAGCCAATTGGGTTTGGTATATTCCCTGGCAGATGGTAACGCTTATGCATCCGCACTTACTGCAGGAAAATCCCTGACCATGCAATATCCCGACAAGCCAGACAGTTGGCGCGCTTATGGATATGCGACTGGAAGAGCGCAGGAATATACCGTGGCTTTGTACGCTTATCAGCGTTTGACAGAATTGGCTCCGAATGACCGGGAAGGGTGGCGTGGGCATGTCCAGGTATTACGCATGTTGGGGGCATATCACGAAGCTGGCTCATTAGCAGCAGCCCATCCCGGTGTGCTTACCCAGGCAGAAAGTGCCGCTTTACAAGCAGATACCACAGCCGTGCTGATACGCTGGGGTGCTGCAGATGAAGACAAGCCAATCTTGCGATTTTTACACACTGACATGGCTTTAAAAGAAAGTGATCAGTTACTAACAAATCCTCCACCCGCACAAACCACCCTGATAAACGACCAAATTCGGTATGACCGTGTGGTAGCGCTTACTAACCGGCGCAGAAGCGCTGAAGCCGTAGCGTTGTATGAGACGCTGCTACATGAAGGTAAAGCTGTGCCTGATTACGCCCGTGCTACAGCAGCCGCTTCTTATCTTGAACTTAAACAGCCAGAACAAGCACGCGACTTATATCGCGAACTCATAACACGCGACCCTAAAAATGCAGCGTATCGATGGGGATTGTTTCATGCGTTGGTGGATTGCGAATCCTATACCGAGGCGCAAGAAGTCATCGACCGCCTGGCCGAAGAAACCCCTTTACGAATTCACACCTACAGCCCGCTCATGGCGCGTGATAATCCGGCTTACCTGGAATCTCGGCAAGATGCGGCAATGGCACGCGCCTATGCCGACCAGTTAGACGAGGCGCAGCGCCGGCTGGAAGCGTTATTGCTGCGCGCACCGGGAAACTCAGGTACACGAGCGCTATTGTCACACATAGAGCGGTGGCGTGGCTGGCCGAGACGTGCGCTGGATGATGCTGACCTGGCCTTAAATATTGACGATAAAGACAAAGAAGCGCATTTGGCAGCGCAAGGCGCAGCACTTTCAAGACAAGACTGGCAACGTGCTCAAACAGAAACCCATTGGCTTTTGACAAACTATCCTGAAGACCGGACGGTTCGTGAAACAGCCACTTTGAACGCTCTGCATGACAAACCCGAACTTGTGCTGGAAAGCACTTGGGATGCGGGGGGCGAAGCAAGCCACAGTTTCGTTATGCGAGGCAAACTTTACTCTGCTCCGCTCGCCTGGGACACACCACGCTCATGGCGCTTATTTGCTTCGTTTGCACGTGCCGATGCTTCATTTCAGGGCGGAAATGGCTTCCGGCAGTGGATGGGAGCCGGTCTGGATTACGCTTGGCGCGACTGGTCGGCAGAATTGGAACTCAGACAAGCTGTCAAACCAAGCCGAAAAGGGCTGGCAGGCTCGCTGGCTTATGCCCCGGACGATCATTGGACTTTTAAGGCCGTAGCCGAAACTGATACCACAGATTTACCTTCAAAAGGCCTGAATCAAAACCTTACAGCCAGCAAGTACAGTACTTCTGTCACCTGGTGTCGTGATGAAGTACGTCAAATCGGTACAACCCTGTCATGGCAAGATTTTAACGACGGCAACAAACGTACGGACTGGAGTGCCAACTGGCGCGAGCGCTGGGTAAACCAGCCACGCTTCAAACTGTATACCGAGGCCAACTTCTCCTATTCCCAGAATTCACTGAACGATGCGGTCTATTTCAATCCAGCTCATGCAACCGGCACAGAGCTCACCGTAATCGGTGAATGGCTGGGTTTCCGCAGATTCGAACGATCCATGTGGCATCGCGTAGTGGCTGGCGCAGGCAGTTACGCCCAGGCAGGTTTTGGCGCTATGCCGGTTACCAGCCTGAAATACGAACAGGATTGGACACTTGACCATGCCACATCCTTTACCTGGGGCATCGGGCTCCGTCGCCATCCTTATGATGGCAATGAAGAAACTGCCCGCTACCTGGATTTACGCCTGAACTGGAGATTCTAACGCTGTGATGCACTTTATATTGCCAAAATTTTTCTCCCTGCTGCTCGGCGTCTTGCTGTTTTTGGGTTTGACGTTACCGGCCAGAGCCGCTGACAACGCCTATCTTGTATTGTGCTACCACGATGTAGTCAAGGATGTGCGAGCAGAACCTGATCCGGATGCAGTTGATCTTGATCAGCTAGTGGCACAATTTTCCTGGCTGAAAGAAAACGGCTACCACCCGATATCCGTTGATGACATCTTAGCCGCGCAAAAAGGAGGCAAAGCGCTTCCGGACAAGGCTGCACTACTCACCTTTGACGATGGTTACCGGAACTTCTACGAGGAAGTCTTTCCGTTACTCAAAGCTTTCAACTTTCCGGCAGTGCTCGCCCTGGTAGGCTCATGGATGGATGCGCCAGAAAACGGGACTGTCCTCTATGGTGACCGGCCATTATCCCGCTCAAAATTTGTCAGCTGGAAAAATGTTAAAGAAATGCAGTCTTCCGGCCTGATAGAGATCGCTTCACATAGCTACAACCTGCATCGCGGCATCCTTGCCAATCCACAGGGGAATCAGGAGCCTGCGGCAGTAACACGCACCTATAATGCCAGCACCCAACAATACGAGAGCGATACGGCTTTTCAATCACGTATTCGTGAGGATCTCGCCAGAAATTCGCAATTGATCGAAGAAAAAATCGGCAAGCGCCCCCGTATCATCGTCTGGCCATATGGGCGCTATAGTCAGGAAACAAGCGAGATTGCAGAGCAACTGGGCATGCCTGTGCAGTTCACGCTGGAAGATGGTATGAATCACGCCAACACGTCCGCTGCGCAACGTGAAATCCGCCGCTTTCTTATCCACTTTAACCCACCTCTGACTGGATTCGCCGATACTTTGCGCGTAACCACACCGAAACCGGTCATGCGCCTCATGCACATCGACCTGGATTATGTCTACGATACTGATCCGGATCAGCAAGAAAAAAACCTGTCCAGACTCCTCGACCGGGTGCTTGAATCAGGTGCCAACACCGTATTCCTGCAAGCCTATGCCGACCCTGCCGGACGCGGTACAGCCCAGGCACTTTATTTCCCCAACCGACGCATGTCGATGCGCGCCGACCTGTTCAATCGCGTTGCCTGGCAACTGGCAAGCCGCGCCAGTGTGAGGGTTTATGCCTGGTTGCCACTGTTGGCATTTGAGCTACCTGACAACGATCCAGCCAGCAAACATCTGGTGGTAGCTGCCAATGGTGACACCTCCGGTTATCGCCGTCTGTCGCCATTTTCTCCACAAGCCCGGCAAGCCATAAAGGAAATTTACGAGGATCTGGCTAAAAACACGCCGATTTCAGGTCTGCTGTTTCATGACGATGCCACATTATCCGATTACGAAGACGCCAGTTCCCAGGCCTTAGCGTATTACGCATCAGAATGGAAATTGCCGGATAGCGTGCCTGCCATCCGCAACACCCCTGCCTTGCTGAATCAATGGACAAAAGCCAAAACCAAATATTTAGTCGACTTCAGTCTGGCACTACGTGACTCCGCTGGGCGATACCGCCCCGGCTTGCTCACCGCCCGGAATCTCTATGCCTCAGTAGCGTTAAACCCTGAATCAGAAGCATGGTTCGCCCAATCCCTGCCGGTGTTTCTCAATGCCTACGACTGGACTGCCATTATGGCAATGCCCTACATGGAAAACGCGGCAGATACAGAAATCTGGCTGAAAACTCTCGCTACCAAAGTGTTAACTGAACCGCAAGCACAAGGCAAGGTGGTATTCGAACTGCAAGGGACAGATTGGCGAACGAATACTGCGGTTTCTGGCAATACTTTGGCGCAGCAGATGCGCCTGTTGAAATTAAACGGAGCGAAAAGCGTGGGGTATTATCCGGACGACTTCATTCAGAATCGGCCGACGCTTGACGAAGTCAAGCTGGAATTATCCTTACGTGTTTTCCCTAACCGATAGCGGAGAGATGTGTGTTTCAAGATTTTGGTAACTTCAGTGAACTTCTATTCGGGTATGTCTTCTATTACCCCTTCTTCATGTCCTACCTATGGATGGCAGGTGCACTATTCTATTGGCTGCATTATGAACGCAAAGGCAGCAACCCGGCTAATCCACCAAAATTGCCGGAATATCCCAAGATCAGCCTCATCGTGCCCTGTCACAACGAAGGAGACAATGCCAGAGATACAGTAGAAAATCTGCTCTCACATGACTATCCCGATTTTGAAGTCATCGCCGTAAACGACGGCAGCAGTGACAACACGGGCGCCATTCTGGACGAAATGGCGCAACGTCACCCCAAGTTGAGAGTGGTCCATCTGGCGCAGAATCAGGGCAAAGCCATGGCGCTTACCGCAGCAGCAATGGTGGCGGATAGCCAGTATTTCATATGCGTTGATGGCGACGCACAACTCCACCCCCATGCCGCATTATGGATGATGAGCCACTTCCTCAACTCACCCAGGGTCGGTGCAGTGACCGGTAACCCCCGCATCCGCACACGCTCTACGTTGCTAGGCCGCACTCAAGTGGGCGAATTTTCTTCAATCATTGGCCTGATCAAACGTGCGCAACGTACGCTGGGCAGAGTGTTTACTGTTTCCGGCGTAGCAGCAGGTTTCCGCCGCGCTGCTCTACATGACGTCGGTTACTGGAGCAAAGACATGCTCACAGAAGACATTGATATCTCATGGAAACTGCAATTGGCACACTGGGATATACGTTTTGAACCAGCTGCCACCTGCTGGATACTCATGCCGGAGACCCTGCGTGGATTATGGAAGCAGCGCTTGCGCTGGGCCATGGGGGGCGTACAAGCTATCCTGAAATATGGCTGGATGTGGAAATCCTGGCGCAAACGCCGCATGTGGCCGGTATACATCGAATTCATTTTGAGCATGGTGTGGGGATACGCAATGCTCACCACCATCATTCTATGGATTGCCGGTTTATTCCTGCCAATGCCAGCATCCTTGTATGTACCCACCCTGATGCCCGGATGGACAGGCGTCTTGCTTGCAGCAACCTGTCTGCTGCAAATGGGGCTAAGCCTGATAATGGATCGACGCTACGACTGTAATCTGCTGCGCAATTATTTCTGGGTAATCTGGTATCCAATGGCGTTCTGGCTCATTGGCATGCTCACCAGCGTTACAGCGCTCCCTAAAACCCTGCTTCGAGAAAAAGGAGCCCGCGCCGTCTGGGTCAGCCCCGATAGAGGAATAAAATGAGCTTTTCATCACCAAAAAACAAACAGGAGCAATTCGCTCTGCAAAGAGAGCAGAAACCCCCTGCCCCTTTTAATGTTTGTCAGTTGATCATCGAGAAACCAGAAAAACAGAAACCTGGACAAAAGTTTTTGCTCGGGAGTATTACCTTGCTGTTTTGGGGCGCATGGAGCTTCCTATGGGCGCCTGTTGCCAACACACTGGGGTGGGCATTCGGCTTTTATGCATTTTACGAACATCTGGTTGTATTACGCGGATGGGAAGGGTTGGTGAAACAACTGCCAACCTACGCAGTCATTGCTCAAATCATGTGCGGAGGACTGATTCTCTGGGCAATTATCAACTGGCGCCGCTTTAGTGGCTTTGATCGGCGCCAACCACCACAAGATGTCTCACTGGAAGACGTTGCGCAATGGCAATCGCAACCCAAAGAACAGATTCAAAAATGGCAACACGCCAGGCATATTGTGGTGCACTACGACACTCACGGGAAATTGATCGAAGTAGAAACAACGCCAAATTCCTCCAGCAACGCACCGTTACCTGAGTGGCAAGACCGGCGCAGCGCCTGAGCAACAGAGTTAATAAACATCATATTGACCTTACCTGTTTTCAATTTTGAAACAACCGTGCGGCCAATAAAGGTACTGTGTAACCGCCAAACTCTACAGCGCATGCAAAACTAATCCTGTTCTCTAGAAAAATGGACTTCTATATGGTCTCAAAAGTGCCAGGAACGGTCATTGGAGGAGATTGCCGTGATTGTCCGGTGTTACGGCCTTAGCTGCCATCGGTCAATTTGTCAGTTTAGTTATAAATATGGAGTTTGACCCCATTTAATTCGTTCTATTCATTTCCTGACTCACCTCTTGGGGGGGGGCAGGGTGGTCCTGGTAGATTGGCATTATTCGGGGAATACCAACCAGGTGAATTTATCGACAAGATTGTTGAAGTCTATACCGGACCCCATGATTTTTTGAACTCGGGGTACTGGTATGATAAATTGGGTAACGGAAAAAACCTAACTGGCTTCGCAAAAGCATTTGGAGAAGGATTTAATGCACTGAATGTGAATGTTGCAACACCATTCGCTGCTGCAGCTCCAGTGCCAACGTACACTTATGACATGGTCAAAAAATCCAAAGACAATCCATGAAAAACCTTCGAATCATTTTTTTATTATTGGTAACTGCTGCACTTTCTATCGCAAGTAATCTAACAATTAATCCGATTGGCCTATCATCCGGGATCATGAGTGCTGAGGCGCAAGAATTGCAAATACCAAAAAGGAAGGTTTCCGAATGTATTGAGATACATGGCATGTTTCGAAATTTTAGTGAAGACGCGCATTCAAGTAATAGGGTATTACATCTTTCACCATATTTATCATCTGATGTTCTGAGTAGCGGGTGGCCGGGGAAAAATATAGTCAAAGTGAAAATTGAAACTCTTGAAAATACTATCCTTCGATTTTGGTTTGTAGAGCAATTCGGCCAGACTTCTGAGTCGCAAGAATTTAAAGCGGTTTGTCAAAATGGGTGGTGGAATTTTAGCAAAGTTGTTTCTGGTGGAGGGGAAGGTTGGCACGGTACTCAAACAACTTTTATTCAACTTGCCATTTCCAACGACGGTTCGCTATTGGCGCACGTTGTTCGTAACAACAAGGGAAAGGATTTTTATCTGATACCACGAGAAAGCACAGAAAAATTCGAGTATCGCTTTCTGATTGCAGAGTAGCATGATACAGTTATCCAAGCCAACCCCCATGAAAAGTTGGACCGAAATATTTTCCTGATTTAAGTACGCCGAAGACGACATGAATCAGCTTTCGCATCACAGCCCCGATGATTACCTTGTTGGGAGCCTTACCGGAGGCTGCGAGGCGATCGTGGAAACGTTTTCCCCATGCTGTTTGTGAAGGGTAAACATGGCAGGCATATAAAGCGCTTAGCGGAGGAATCAGTGAATCAATGGGGTCAGACTCGATTGATATTGATTGAAAACGGAATACAGCTCGCGAGAGCAATTGTTATTGCGCCAAATAATCTCTCTTTCAATTCTTCAATAAACAAAAAGCCACTCCCACCTGCAAACTCGGAACAGGTGACTCCGACTCCTTACTGCTGCTTTTCGGACCTTGGACGACAGTGTGGTGATTGTCTCTCAAGGGTCGATATCGTCAGTTCACCTTCCCACATAAAGCTCAGCCAGACATCACTTATCAAATCAAACAAACCAACTAAAGCACATATCTTGCCAGATCCTCGCTTTGCGCGATCCCTTTAAGTTTGCTGTCTACATAATCAGCATCAATTACCAAGGTTTCATTCACATGGCGCCCCGCTTCAAAAGATACCTCTTCCAGCAATTTTTCCATCACGGTGTACAATCTGCGGGCACCGATATTCTCAGTACTTTCGTTTACTTCAAAGGCAATTTCAGCCAGCCGCTTGATGCCGTTTTCCTTGAATGCCAGCTTTACCCCTTCAGTTTCCAGCAAAGCTTGGTATTGACGGGTTAAGCAAGCATCGGTATTGGTTAGAATCTGTTCAAAATCATTGACGGATAACGAACCCAGCTCTACCCGAATAGGAAAGCGTCCCTGCAGTTCAGGAATCAGGTCTGATGGCTTGGACAGATGAAAAGCGCCGCTGGCAATAAACAAGATGTGGTCTGTTTTTACCATGCCGTATTTAGTGGTAATGGTGGTGCCTTCCACAAGTGGTAACAAATCACGCTGCACACCCTGGCGAGACACTTCTCCACCCGAGTTTTCTGAGCGACTGGTGATTTTATCCATCTCGTCCAGGAACACAATGCCGTTCTGTTCCACATTTTCCAGTGCACGGATTTTAAGTTCTTCTTCATTCACCATTTTCATGGCTTCTTCTTCCGTAAGCATTTTCATGGCTTCGCGGATTTTCAGCTTGCGCATTTTCTGGCGGGAATTTCCCATACTTTGAAACATACCCTGAATCTGGGAAGTAAGGTCTTCCATTCCCGGTGGGGCAAAAATCTCCATATGGGGCTGTGCGGCTGACACCTCAATTTCAATTTCTTTGTCGTCCAGCTGGCCTTCCCGCAGTTTTTTGCGAAATTTCTGCCGGGTGGCGCTCTCTTCTGTTTCCACCACAGCCTCAGCACCCAGCTGATGCGCCACATCACGCGCCGGAGGTAACAGGGCATCGAGTATGCGATCTTCTGCTATTTCTTCGGCCCGAAATTGCACTTTCTGGGTTTCCTGTTCCCGTAGCTGTTTGATCGACATTTCCACCAAATCGCGAATAATGGAGTCCACATCCCGCCCTACATATCCTACTTCTGTAAACTTGGTGGCTTCTACCTTGATAAAGGGAGATTGAGCCAGTTTTGCGAGGCGCCGTGCAATTTCTGTTTTACCTACCCCTGTTGGCCCGATCATCAGAATATTTTTAGGGGTGATTTCCTGGCGCAAGGGATCTGCCACCTGGCGACGGCGCCAGCGGTTACGCAACGCAATAGCCACAGCGCGCTTAGCGGCATGCTGACCGATAATATGTTTGTCCAGTTCATGGACGATTTCCTGAGGGGACATTTCTGACATGATATTTACCTTGCTTGTTTGAACCGCAGAGGCGCGGAGGCGCAGAGAAAAACAAAATCTTCCAGCAACAAATAAAGTCACGCGGGAGCAAAAATCTGCAAGACAGGGACTTCTCCTGCACTTTATCAACCTTGTGATTCAGCTCTCGCTTTTCTCTGCGCCTCCGCGCCTCTGCGGTAAAAAATTATTCCAAAACTTCGATCACATGATTGTGGTTAGTATAGATACACAAATCCGCTGCCACCGTGAGCGAATGCTTGACAATATCCTGCGGGCTCATCTCAGTGTGCTCCAGCAGTGCGCGCGCTGCAGATTGCGCATAAGCCCCGCCGCTGCCAATGGCAACCAAACCTAATTCTGGCTCCAGCACATCACCATTACCAGTAATAATCAACGATGATTCGTGATCAACCACAACCAGCATTGCTTCCAGTCGGCGTAAAATGCGATCCGTGCGCCAGTCTTTAGCCAGTTCTACTGCTGAACGGACCAGATGCCCCTGATGTTTTTCCAGCTTAGCCTCAAAACGTTCAAACAGAGTAAAGGCATCTGCCGTACCACCGGCAAATCCGGCCAGTATCTTGTCGTGAAATAAGCGACGCACTTTTTTTGCTGAAGCTTTTACCACAATATTGCCTAACGTTACCTGCCCGTCTCCGCCCAACGCAACCTGGTTGCCACGTCTTACAGATAAAATAGTTGTACCGCGAAATTGCTCCATCACACTCTTCCTGCATTACCAACAATTCAAATAATATAAACCAGTTACCCCATCACTGTAACCTGATTTTCCAACAATCCAGCCACTTGCAATCTGACATCAAAATGTCACAACCTTTGTGTACGCTTCCTGCCAAACACAACCTGGCAAACATCATGCTTAACGAAAATACCAATCCGTTTAAACTATTCGACCGCGTCACCCGCTTTGTGTTCGGAATCATGCTGTTTTTTATCATGCTGGGAATTATAGTCGGCGTTGCGCGATTATTCCTGAATCTCAGCGGTCTGTTATTTAATCCAGACATTACCAGCCAATACTTTCACATCATTTCAGAAGTACTGACTCTGTTCATCCTGATTGAGCTTTCCCGATCATTGGTCGATTATTTCTCGGAACATCGCTTACGCCTGACTTTCATCGTGGATGCGGGTATTGTGTTTGTGTTGCGAGAAATCATGATCAAACTTTTCGAGCACAATATCACGGCCGAAGAAATATATGCCTTAAGCACATTGCTGTTTGTTTTGGGAAGTCTGAGGATCGGTTCAGTGCTTGTTTTCCAACGAGAAAAAGCTATGCATTCCGAAAGCGCCTATCGCCTCTCTGAAAAACAGGTGAAAGAAGTAGCTTAGTGCGCCTTCTTTTTCAGGAAGGTCGCGAACTGATCAACTCCCATGACACTAAACAACGCGTGAATCAATTCATTCGGTTCACGAATAAAAATTTGCTTTCCACTGGTGCTAAGCTGAATCAGCGCATTCAGAAAGTTTCCGACGCAGATAAAATCCACCCTTAACACTTTAGACATATCAATACGAACATCTTGCCGCTTTAAGCCATACTCCAGTAATTCCTTGAGTATTTGCTCACTATTTCCGGAAATCACACCTGTCATCACAAAAGCATCTGCCAGTTGAGGACGCTCGCTGGCTTGCATATCTGTTTCTGCAGGTTCTTCAACCGATTCTTCCATCACAGCCTGCCCTACCAGGGGTTCCCACGAAGGGGGAGAAACCTCGAAAGTCACTGCATATTCAATAGCCAGTTCCTCAAAACTCTCTTCCTTCCCTAATAATTGATCAAATTCCAGGGCAAGCAGCCAATGAAATTGGGCATCCTCGCCAATTCCTGCTTTCATTGCGGTGTTTAACAGCCCAACAATATGGGTAGTGCCAATATATTGAATTTTGATGCCGGATTTCCGCAATCCTTGCAAGCTTTCCAGTAATTTACGACTACCATAAGCCTCCAGCCCTGTCACTTTAGAGAGATCAAGACGCAGATTGCCTGCTTTTTGGCCGATTTGCATCATTTGCTGAAACTTCGGCTCACTATCTACAGAGAGTACGCCTGTCAGTGCACAATAATTTGCAGACGCCGGAGCGGCAGCCTTTGATACTTCCTTAACAGGCACATTCCTTTCCACCCAAATAGGGGCTGACCGCTCAAATTTCACGACGAAATTAAGTGCCAGCTCTTCAAATTCAGGCTTTTTTCCCTGGATGCTGAATAAATCAAACAACATCAACCAGGGTTGAATATCTAATTCTGATGAGGGTTCATTAACATGGTTCAGCAGCGTTGCGGCGGCCTGATCCGCAAGATTGTTCGCATAGAATATTGCCGCCTCTTCCGCGACAGAAGATATAGCTGAATTACCTTCGGAAACTTCAATACCATCTGAAACGGAATATCCGCCAAAACCATCGTCTTCCCCAACGTCGCCAGGCAATTCCTGAGAACCTTTATTGGCAGATTGCTGCACATTCTGCGTAGCTGAAGCCATAGGTTTACTCGCGGGCGTAGCAGACGGTTTTTTTTCCGCCTTATCTTCACCCGCATCAGTCTGCTTATCTTTACGAAAAAAAGAGAAAACCACTATTAATTCACAACCCTAATAAAATTTATATGTATGCAGGACATGCTATGCCGTCCATTTTACATCCCAATGCGTTAGTTTACCTTAAACTTGGTCATCTATAGACAGCTTCTTTATAGCAATTATCTTAAACCATTCCAAGCTTCACGTATTCCCGGTCAGCCGGTCCAGTTTAAGCGCGTAAACCACCAATCCCAGCCCTGCCAAAGTCCACACAATCACTGCGCCACTTGGCAAATCATACAAGGAAGACAATATCAGACCAAGCGCATAACCCAGCACACCCAAAGTATAGCTTATTGGCAGCCGCCAACGTAAGGGGTAACGTCTGCATGCCAATGCTGGGACGATCAGGCTGGCAAAAACCAGATACACGCCAACCAGTTGCACGGATGCAGTCACAGCCAAAGCAAACATCAAATAAAATCCCAACCTGCCAAGCCGTTCCCTGAAACCAAACCACATGAAAAGAATAACTGCAGTTAGCAAAACAACAGGCAAAAGCTGAGAAAAATTCACCCAAAGAATCTGCCCGACCAGCAAATCTTTCAAATGCTCGCCTCCGTGAGGGTTATTGGCCAGCAGCAATACGCCACCGCTGGCTGCCAATACAAACAACACACCAATCAGGGCTTCCTGTATATCCGGCCAGCGTTTCTCTGTATACGTTAACAATACCCCGCCAAGCAATGCAGCACTGACCGCAACCACTTGAACAGCCCAACCTTGCGGTTCCCAACCCATTCCATCGGCTGCCACTACACCTAATCCGGCAATTTGCGCAATTGCCAGATCAATAAACACAATCCCCCGCGCCAGCACTTGCATACCCATCGGCACATGGGTAGCCAACACAAGCATTCCAGCCAGAAAAGCGGGGCCGAGTATGGTCAAATCGAGCCCATTTATGCTCATTTTATGGCGCTCAACAAACGCTGAATTGTGTCTTCATACAAGCCAAACAGATCTGTCGCTTTTTCCGATCCACCTACTGTGAAAGGGAGTGCGAGCGCATGTATTTTCGCGCGTTCCGCTAGCCAATCTGAGGCACGACCATCGTTATAGGCAGCGCGAATGATCACAGCAACTTTCTGACTTTGGACTTGTGACAACACTTCTGCCAAATGGGAACTGGTTGGCTCTACACCCGGTTTGGGTTCAAGTGCTGCCACTTCTTTTAACCCCAGCCAGTTTTCCATATAAGGAAATCCCTTGTGCTGCACAATAATGGGCAAGCCTTTGAGCGGTACGGCTTCTTTCTCCCATCGTTGCAACGCACTCTTCCAGCGATCTGCAAAGGCTTTGTGGCGGGCTTCATAATAGGCTGCATTGTTATGATCTATCTGTGTCAACCTTGGTAGCAACGCATTGGCCACCAACAGTATATTGCGGGGGTCGGTTTGGATATGAGGATTGCCGCCTGGATGTACATCTCCCTCAGCACGATCCAGACGAGTCGGCTTTTCAAGCATTTGCACATAATTCGCCGCTTCAAAATAGCCAGCCTTCCCCGGCTGAATTGCATCATTTCCAGATTGTCGCAACAAAATCGGCAACCAGCCGATTTCCAGTTCTGACCCTGTGCACACCAGCAAATCAGCTGATCTGGCTCGTGCAATCAGACTTGGCCTCGCCTGTATGCGATGGGGATCCTGCATGGCAGTAGTAGCAGTATAGATGGACACTTTATCACCACCTAATTCCTGAACCAGCGCACCCCACTCTGGTTCACAGGCAAAAACATTCAATGCTGCCGACGCACCCTGGGCAAGTCCTAGAAACATAATAGAAAATGCAATTAAAACCGAATTTTTCATCTTTCAATCCTCTTAATATATATGAGCGCCATGAGCACCCAGGCTCATGATGTATTGCAGAAATACCTGATTATCGGCAGCCCCTTGCCGCGATTTGTCTTGTGCTAACTGTAACCGCAACCGGCTGAACTCACTGGGGCTATAATCGACCATTACACTGTTTTTCGTCGGAATGTAATCCGGTCTCAACAGGTTTGCATTATTTACGCCATAATCTACGCCACCACTGCTCAAACGCTCGGTACGCAATCCTACTCGCCAATGTGGCACGAACTGATAAACACCTTGCACATACCAGCCCGATTGAGCAGAAGCGTAACTGCTTATAACGGGCGAAGTATCCACCTTATAGGCAAGATTCCCGTCTTCCCTGCGGCGCAAATATTCGCCTTGCAGTTTGAAGTTGCTAAAAGCAGGATCCCCGTTAGGCGCATATTTCCAGACAAAATCAGCGATCCAGAGCCCGCTATTTCCTGTAAATGCATTTTTAACCGTATCACCTGCGGCATCTATAACCGAATACTGGCGGTTTTGCGGGGAAGTTTGCAGAAAAGACAAACCAGCTCGCCAGCTCTGATTTATCCCCACATCTCCCCCCGCATGGGCAAATATCGTACTGGCACCAGCCCCGTTTTTATCACGATCAGAGCCAGGAAAACTTCTGCCACGGCCGATTTCTGCGCCCAATTCCAGATAAGTATCGGTTGGTGCCAGCCATTTAACCTGAAGACCGTCTTCACCCAACTGCGTCCCCAGGAACGCTTGGTACGCCAATGGATTGTCTACAAAATCCCATACGTGCGCATGCTGTTCATTAAGATAGCCAATGCCGGAGAAATAGCGCCCTGCTTTGAAGGTCAACCCCCTCTTTAATCCTATCGTTTGTACGAAGGCTTCTTCAACAGAAGCGGTATTATCCGGATGCATGGCAAAATTCAAGCCACCATAAAAATCAGGATCTATGTTGGCATACACTCCCAACTCAGATTCTGCCAGACTGAACCCCCGTTTCCCGGGACCAATATCACCACTGGGCACATAACCGGTAATGCGATAATTCGCAGGATCTTGCGACAAATTAGAATAGGTGCCTGACAGTACCAGCGAAATAGCTGGATTAAAAGAATTTGCCCCGGATGGCGGACCTGAAACCGGAGCAGATGCTACCTGGCTTGCTTTATCATCAGCTTTCGCTGCAAATGCCTCTGCATCTTTTAGACGCGTCTCAAGCGATTGAATTCTTGCCTCATAATTTTCTTTTAACTGCTGAATTTCATTGTGAATTTTCTGCAATTCGGCTGAATCAGCCGCCATAACGTCCGCAGAAAATATAACCATCAATGCAGTGCCAATGGCCACTGCACACGGTGTTTTATTAAACATGGTAATCCTCGTCTGAATATAAAACGTCAATCAACACCCGAATGAAAGGTGCTGAGTTATTTTGTCAGTCAGCCGAGAACAGGGGGGGCACGGGAAGAATAGAAAAAATCAAGTATGGAAACAAACGATTTATACTGCGGAAAATTCTGATTTAATGCCAACTGCGGAACAGGGAGCAAACTCGCCATAGCCGGTATAGCACCCGCCATATCCGCATAAAACATGCATTTATCACAAGCTGGTCCATGAGGAAGCTGTTTATCACTTTTGGATTGAAACGGCAGCGGCTCAGAAAAATGCGAAATCGAATGAGCAAGCGCACTCCCTTGTGCAAAAAGCAAAAGGAATACCAACCAAATATGAAAAATAAAGCGTGCGCGCATCCGAGCAGAATCAACTAAATTTTAATACCTGTCAAGAATAGAAGGGAAACATACGCTAAACCGCAAATTGCACTAGATAACGCATTATTAGCATGTTCCGAAACCCGCTCTACTTTCTAACACTCACACGATTTGCCTGGGGACCTTCGCTGCCCATTGTTTCAATAAAATGAACGTCCTCTCCTATATCTAACCGGTCAAAATCTTCATTTGCCAGGTTCGCTTGATGAAAATAGAGTTCACGCCCATCTTCCATTGTGATAAAGCCATACCCCTCATCCTTGAATAATTTGGCAATATGACCATGCAACGCCATATCATGCGCTTTTATTTCGCCTCGCTGGCGACGGCCATAATCCTCAAGTTTGCGCACCATGGCATTAAAAGAATCCCTGATCGCCACATAAACATCTTCGTCTTTATCGCGGTTAACCACTAGCTCTGCACCAGGCACAGTGACATCAATACGTACATTAAAAAGTTTGCCGTGATGCTGGTGCCGATGCGGCGCTTCAACGACCACCCGGCAACGCATGATCTTATCGTAAAATACATCCAGCTTTTCAGCCTTCTTATGGATATGCGCCTCAATGGCATCTGAATGAGGGATATCCCGCATAACAAGTTCAAATGGAAGTTTCATGTATTTATCCTCCAAAAATAAACACGCTTATTTCACTTTAGTACCAAAATATATCACTTTCAAATCCGCTGTTGAGCTCACTCCTTAAATTGAAAATCAGCCGGAGTTCTTTTCTTTTTTCTGGTGAATATTCCCTTCCCAGCAACAATGAATATTGCAGCAACGATAGCGCCAAACGTTGTAGAACAGACTTATCAGACGATCAAACGGACGCCTGTGTATCCTGGAAACGTTTCCGTGACAACGAGGACAAACAATTTGAATTTCATGAGGAGAATCTTGCAAGATCAATGGCTGAGGAAATTGCATAATGCCTGCTTTTTTTAACACCATCCTAGTTTAAGATTAGCACAGTATTTCTAACCTGCCAGGTTCTCATTTAACAACGGATAACGTTTGAAGTTTCGGAAATGCAGAGGGAGGGAACTTGTTTGATGTCATGATCCGCAATTCATGAACGCCAAGACGCCATAATTTGATCTTCCCTGCGTCTCTGCGGTTAATGCACTATTTTATTTATGGCTTCTTCTTTGCCCGTGGATGCGCCGCATCATACACCTTGGCCAAATGCTGAAAATCCAGATGGGTATAAACTTGCGTGGTGGAAATACTGGCATGCCCGAGCATTTCCTGCACAGCCCGCAGATCACCACTGGACTGCAATAAGTGCGTGGCGAAAGAATGACGTAAAACGTGGGGATGTACGTTACCCGTTAAACCCTGTTTCAGCGCCCATTCCTTGATCCGATACTGAACAGACCGCTGCGACAAAGGTTTACCCTGTTTACCCAGAAAAATAGTGGTCTCTTGTGTCTGAGCCAGGCTTGCTCTTACGGCTAGCCATGCCTGGATAGCTTCGACAGCAAACTTTCCTACTGGAACAATGCGCGTTTTATTTCCTTTACCAGTCACACGAACTTCACCCGCAACCAGATCAAGATTTTCCAGCCTTAATTCGACCAGTTCGCTTAAACGCAATCCAGAGGAATAAAACAGCTCGAAAATAGCCTTGTCACGCACGCCTAGTGGCGTTTCGCTATTCATGGAAACCAGTTTACTGGCTTCATCGGGAGACAACACATTGGGAAGTTTTTTTGCGGATTTTGGTGCCCGCATTCCCAAACAGGGGTTATGCGTAAAATGGTGGTCCCGCGCCAGATATTTGTAAAACCCTCGCCAGGCCGAAAGCATTCTGGCCAGGCTTTTACCGTTTAACCCACGGCTGTGAAGTTGGGCAACGAAACGCCGAACATGGTGAATTTGCAACTGCTCCAGTGGTGTTTCGCTGGACAGTTCGATAAATTGCCGCACATCCCGCAAATAATTTTCGCAAGTGAGTTTACTTAAACGCTTTTCATGAGCAAGATAGGATTGATAACCCTCCAAATAAGCCGGGGTTAGTTCCTTCTCGCTCATTTGTTACTTATTACCCTTTAAGCGTACGCATCAAAGCAACGCTAATCAGCTCACCCAACCGTTTTAAGTACAGCGTACCCATCTCCGGATAAAACCGCTCAGGATCTTCGCTAGCCAGCATCAGCAGGCCAAACGCCTGTTCTTCACGCAACGCTACCATGGCAAATGAGCGAAGGTGTTCACTATTTTCGCCAAACCAGTTCATGGTGTCATACAGGGCATGTGCGCCACAGGAAGGGTTGGTGAGATTGTCCGCGTACACGCGTAATTCATTACTCACCGGCTCAAATTCAGGCAGTTCGGGAAACTGGGTAACATCGCTCCACAAACGCAACGCAACATGGGGAACGGCAAAATCCTCGCGCAAGTTAAAATAAATGGAATACAGCAGCGATTCCAAATCACGCGCCATCATAAGTGCCAAAGTAATGCGATGGACTTTTTCACCCACAGCATCATTTTCTTCGCCAAACTGAATCAGCTCTCCCAGTTTGGATTCGAGGACTTTCACTTTTTCCCGCAACGCCAATACTTGCCGCTCTCCAATGGATATCGCACGCCCTCCATGGGGATGGGGAATAACCAATTCCATCAAAAGATAAGCGTACTCTTCATAAAATTCCGGATGTTCCTTTAAATACGCTGCTACATCTTCAGCTTTCATTACCTATCCTTCTTATACATTAATTTCACCTTCGAAAACTGTCACCGCAGGCCCTGTCATGAATACCGGCTGGCCTTCACCCGCCCAACGAATCATGAGATAGCCTCCATGGGTAGTCACATTGACCTCTGCATCCAGCAAACCGCGTGCTATACCTGCCACAACGGCAGCACAAGCTCCCGTTCCACAGGCAAGGGTTTCCCCAGCGCCGCGCTCATAAACACGTAGTTTAATCTGTTTACGTCCAACAATCTGCATGAACCCCGCGTTCACCCTTTCCGGAAAGCGCACATGTTGTTCAATTAGTGGCCCATGGTGCTCAACCAAAGCGGACTCCACATCGTGCACAACCTGAACTGCATGAGGGTTACCCATAGAAAGCACGCTTACATCAACTGTCGCATTTTCAATTTCCAAAGCATAAGTCAGCTTTTGCCCATCTGCAACAAACGGGATATCATCAAGTCCAAATTTTGGGACACCCATATTCACAGTTACTTGACCATCTGATTCCAGCCGAGGAATGATGATACCCGTTGCCGTCTCAACCCGAATTTCCGTTTTCTTTGTCAAACCCTTGTCATACACGAATTTAACAAAACAACGGGCGCCATTTCCACATTGCTGAACCTCACCACCATCCGCATTAAAAATGCGGTACCGAAAATCTGCATCGGCAGCATTTGGGTTTTCAACCAGCAAAATCTGATCACAGCCAATACCAAAATGACGATCACCCATTAATTTCAATTGCTCTGGTGACAACTGTATAGCCTGACTAATACCATCCAAAACAACGAAATCGTTGCCAAGCCCATGCATTTTAGTGAATTTCAGTAACATAAACTTTCAACCCAATATTTTAAGATCGCATTTAGGGAAGAATACATGGCTAGACGCATATCCCGACAAAATCCCTGTAAATACAGCGATCCATCACTACAACCATACCCGCATCCCGCGCACGCTCCGCAGCTGGTTCATTAATAATGCCATCCTGAATCCAGATGGCGGGTATTTTCAAAGCAATACATTCTTCCACAATGGCATCAATATGTTCTGCAGCCCGAAATACATCAACAATATCGATTGACCCTGGGACCTCAGCAAGCGTGGCATAAGCTTTTTGCCCCAGTACCTCACTGACTTTCGGCCTGACAGGCACAATCGTATAGCCAAAACCTTGCATCGCCTTTGCAACACCGAAGCTGGGCCTTGATACGTTGGGCGACAAGCCAACCACAGCGATGCGATTGCTTTTTTTCAGCAATGCGCAAATTTCATCATGCGAGGGATTTTCAAACATCCATTGTTCCCCAAATCAATATATGTCTATCACTGACTATCTCAACCTGAAAATGATCCAGATCAGCCTTATATAACTGGCGCTTCACTTCTTGCTGCCTATAAGATGCCAGCAGCGAATGGTAAAAATCCTTTTGCATATGTGGTGGTGCATCCGACGCGTATTGACGAACAAACTGAAACGCTTCCACTATCGATGTGGGCCGCATCAAGTCCATTACTAACACTGGCGCCCCGGGTTTTGCCACTTGTTTTACTGTTTCCCACAGTGTCATAGGATCATCGAGGTGGTGCAGCAAGCTGTTACTGATCACTGCGTCAAAATGCTGCGCAGCAAGTGTTTCATCTGGCAAATAACGATGCTCCAGGTGAATATGCCCGCCTAATTCGTTACCATCAATCATTTCCTGTCCACACTGAAGCATGGCCGGCGCACCATCTACACCCAGAATTTGAGCTCCCGGATAAACCCAGCAGAAACGCATTGCCACATCCGCTGTGCCACACCCCAGATCCAGCACTTCTCCTTCATGAAAATCGGGAAACCGTTGCCGAAAATGGGCTACAAAGGCATCGTGCGGCTCGCTAAAATCAGTGGATGCATAGGCCAATGCCTGTTCTGGCGTATCCATTAATTCTGGTTCAGGGGTACGGTGCATTGTAAAAATTTACCACAAACTCACTAAAGTACGTAAAAAAAGCGGTCAAAATGACCCAATCAACCCTATCCCCAACTCTTTAACCATAAAATCTGGCCTCACCCTCAGGCCTTGTTTTGAAGCGTTTATGCAACCAAAAATACTGTTCAGGCATTTCTCGCACACACGCTTCAATAAAAGCATTCATGCGTCGCGTATCCTGTTCTAAGTTCTCCCCCGGAAAATTTTCCCACGCAGGGTAAAATTTCATCACATACCCTTTTCCACCAGACAATTGTTTGGTTACACAAGGCACAACTGCCGCACCGGTCATTTTAGCAAGTCGGGAAAGGCCAGTAATTGTCGCTGCCTGAACACCAAAGAACGGAACAAAAACGGCATCCCGCGGCCCATAATCCATGTCTGGCAAATAATAAAATGGCAACCCCTCTTTTAGCCCTTTCACAATGGGTCGTATACCATCCTGACGGGATGCCAGCCGTGTAGTACCAAACCTTGTACGGGAACGGTAAAGCACTTTGTTAAAAACGGGGTTTTTCTGATTGGAGTACATGGACACTAACGGAAACTCACTGGTTAAACGTACCCCTCCCATATCCAGACCAACAAAATGGGGAGCCAGCCAGATAACCGGTCTGTCTTTAACGGCCAGCCAGTGTTCCATACCTTCTATGCGCACCAGTTTCTGGATGCGCTCTTTGCTGGACCACCACAAAATTCCCCTCTCCAACACGCTGCGACCAAAGGCGCGAAAATGGCGACGCACCAAAGCTTCCCGCTCTGAGTCCGGCATATCTGGAAAACAAAGGCGCAAATTGATACGTGCCACCCGTCGGCGTTCCGAACCTAGCCAATAAAGCAGCATGCCCAATCCCTGTCCAATCGGGGCCATCACCGAAAGCGGCAGAAAATGAACCAGCCAGACAAATAGCAAACCTAAACGAATCATAAAAAAATAATGAGCAAAATGACTGAAATTGAGTCTTACACCGGTGGTGCCTCAACACCTTTTGGCACTTTGTAACGGTTGTAACTCCATAAATACTGTGACGGACAGGCTTTAATCATGTTTTCCACAGCAGCATTCAGCGCAACTGCTGCTTCAACCTTATCCGCAGGAAAAGCTTCAGGCAAAGATTCAAATCGAAGAATATACCCTTTGCCTTTCGATAAACGTTCAGAAAACGACAATAAAACCGTCGCACCTGTCGCTTTTTGCAACTGACCAACTAAAGTCATGGTATAGGCCGGTCGTCCAAAAAAATTCACCCATGCACCATCCCCCCTACTCGGTACTTGATCAGGCAAAATACCAATCGCTTCACCCCGCCTTAATGCTCCCAGTAGCGCTTTCACCCCTTTGAGATCAGCAGGTACAGCTTTCAGCATACCTCTCTCTCGACCCGATACAACCAACGATTCCAGCCACTTTTGACGGGGAGGTCGGTACAGCACCGTAATCGGAAGTTTTGAAGCAAAATACTGTCCCGCAATTTCATAACACCCCAGATGAGGGGTCAGAACAATAATCCCTTTTCCCTTTTCTTGAGCCGCTTCTACCAGTGACCAACCTTGGCATTCCCGTACCAAATCCAACACTTTATCGTGGGGCCGCAACCAGACCACCAATAGTTCCAGAATGCCCTTGCCCGTTTCTAAAATCACCTGTTTAAGCAACTTTTTATAATTTCTTTCATCACTAAAGACCCTGCTTAACCTAAGGTTTTCCTGCATACGTTCTGCATAGCGCCCCGACAGATGAAAAACCACCCACCCCATCGCGCCACCCACCGCATGAATCAGCCAAAGCGGCAATAAAGCAATTAAACGTAATAAACCAGTCATGAACTTTACTTTATAATGCCAAAGAAATTTGATACCCTAATGGTTTTTGCATCTACGGCAAAACCCTCTAAAACCAAAAATTTATAAGCTAAAACTGCTATGAAAGAATTTCTGTTTACCTCTGAATCAGTATCTGAAGGCCACCCGGACAAGGTCGCCGACCAGATTTCAGATGCTGTATTGGACGCTATCTTAACGCAAGACCCTCATTCACGGGTAGCTTGTGAAACATTGGTGACAACGGGATTAGTCGTTGTAGCGGGTGAAATTACCACGGGCGCAACGGTTGACTACAATCAGGTCGCACGCGACACCGTCAAACGCATTGGTTACGACAGTTCAGAAATCGGCTTTGATTATCACACCTGCGCAGTACTCACCACTTTTGGTAAACAATCGCAAGATATCGCTATTGGTGTCAATGAAGGCGAAGGCATGTTTCTGGATCAGGGTGCCGGTGATCAGGGCCTGATGTTTGGCTATGCCTGCGATGAAACCCCTTCGCTTATGCCTATGCCCATTTATTACGCGCACCGTTTGATGGAACGCCAGGCAGAGTTGCGTAAAGATGGCCGTTTGCCATGGTTACGCCCAGATGCAAAATCTCAGGTTACCATCCGCTATGTAGATGACAAGCCACAACATATAGAAACCGTTGTGCTTTCCACTCAGCATAACCCTGAAATTTCTCACGCCATGCTGACCGAAGCGGTGATTGAAGAAATCATCAAACCGGCCATTCCTGCGCATCTGTTGAATGGTGACACCCGGTTTCTGGTAAACCCAACCGGACGCTTCGTGATTGGCGGCCCAATGGGCGATGCCGGTTTGACCGGCCGCAAAATCATTGTGGATACCTATGGCGGCGCTGCGCCTCATGGTGGTGGTGCTTTCTCCGGTAAAGACCCTTCCAAGGTTGACCGCTCTGCGGCCTATGCCGGTCGCTATGTAGCAAAAAATATCGTTGCTGCCGGTATCGCCAGCAAATGCCAGGTGCAAATTGCCTATGCCATCGGTGTTGCAAAACCGGTCAGCATGATGGTTAATACCTTTGGTACCGGTAAAATCACTGACGAAAAAATCGTTGCACTGATTGAAGCGCATTTTGATTTGCGTCCAAAAGGGATTGTGCAAAGTCTTAACCTGCTTCGCCCGATTTACACACGGACTGCTACCTATGGCCACTTTGGTCGTGATGAGCCGGAATTTACCTGGGAAGCAACCGATAAAGCTGAAGCATTGCGCGCGGACGCAGGCATCTAGTCATTTTTCCGCCACGCTGAGGAGCGCTGCAGCAGGCTATTTGCCTGCCAGGCTCGGCGTGTGAGGGTTTTTGTTTCAACGGCGCTCGTTCTTTGTTCTATTCAGGAGAACGTATATGAACGCTGTCACCAACTTCACCGACTGTAAAGTCGCCGATATGTCTTTAGCCCCTTGGGGTCGTAAAGAAATTCAGATTGCAGAAACCGAAATGCCTGGCCTGATGGCTTTGCGTGAGGAATTCGGCACCACAAAGCCGCTCAAAGGCGCGCTGATTGCCGGTTCGCTTCACATGACCATCCAGACTGCCGCATTGATTGAAACCCTGCAAGTTTTGGGTGCAGAAGTGCGCTGGGCTTCCTGCAACATTTACTCCACTCAAGACCATGCAGCCGCTGCCATTGCTGCCACCAACACACCGGTATTCGCCTACAAAGGTGAGTCACTGGAAGAGTATTGGGAATATACCCACAACATTTTCGAATGGCCAAACGGGCAATTCGCGAACATGATTCTGGACGACGGTGGCGATGCCACCCTACTGCTACACCTTGGTGTGCGTGCAGAAACCGATGCGTCTGTTATCTCCAAGCCAACCAATGAAGAAGAACGGGTGCTTTATGCTGCCATCAAGAACCGTCTGGCGACCCAGCCAGGCTGGTATTCTGCTCGCATTGGCCACATCAAGGGAGTGACTGAAGAAACCACCACCGGCGTACATCGTCTGTACCAGATGGCTGAAGAAGGCCACCTGAAATTCCCGGCAATGAACGTGAATGATTCTGTTACCAAGTCCAAATTCGACAATTTATACGGCTGCCGTGAATCGCTGCTGGATGGTATCAAGCGCGCGACTGACGTGATGATCGCCGGTAAAATTTGCGTAGTACTGGGTTATGGGGATGTAGGTAAAGGTTGCGCACAAGCTTTCCGTGGAATGGGTGCGACAGTTTGCGTGACTGAAATTGATCCAATTTGCGCTTTGCAAGCTGCTATGGAAGGTTATCGCGTTGTAACCATGGATGAAATCTGTGACAAAGGGGATATTTTCGTTACCGCTACCGGCAACCTGGGCGTCATCAACCATGACCATATGGTCAAGATGAAGCACGAGTCCATCATTTGCAACATTGGCCACTTTGACTCCGAAATTGAAATTGCTTCCATTGAAAAATACGAATGGGACGAAATCAAGCCACAAGTGGATCACGTTACTTTCCCTGATGGCAAGAAAATCATCGTATTGGCCAAAGGTCGGCTAGTGAATCTAGGCTGCGCTACCGGTCATCCTTCTTTCGTGATGTCGGCTTCTTTCAGCAACCAGACTATTGCGCAGATTGAGTTATACAACCACCCTCAGGATTATGAGAACAAGGTGTATGTATTACCTAAACATCTGGACGAAAAAGTAGCGCGTTTGCATCTGAAGAAGATCGGTGTGCATTTAACCGAACTCACGCCAGAGCAGGCTGCCTATATCAGCGTGCCCCAAAACGGCCCGTACAAGCCAGCGCATTACCGTTATTAATTGATCTAATCGCGGATGCGGCAGCAAACATGAAGCAGATTCAGAGATTGCACACCCCAGTGCAATGATTTCTAATCTGTGATAGTTGCTGCTCCGTATCCGCCACTTCTGCGGTGAATGATTATGACTTCAAAAAACAAAGGCCATCCGCGCACGTTCAGCTTTGAGTTTTTCCCACCCAAGACCCCCGAAGGCAGGGAAAAACTTCGAGCAACCCGTCAGCAACTGGCCCAACTTAAACCAAAATTCTTTTCCGTTACGTTCGGTGCAGGTGGTTCTACGCGCGACCATACGTTAGATACTGTCGTTGAAATCCAGTCAGAAGGATTCGATGCTGCGCCACATCTTTCCTGCATTGGCTCTACGCAGGATAATATTCGCGCCATTTTAAATGAATACAAATCCCACGGTATTCGCCACATTGTAGCGCTCCGTGGTGATTTACCTTCAGGCATGGCTGACCCGGGTGCATTTCGTTATGCCAATGAATTGATTGAATTCATTCGTGCAGAAACGGGCGATTATTTTCAGCTGGAAGTTGCAGCCTATCCGGAATACCATCCACAGGCACGTTCGGCCAAAGATGATCTGCTTAATTTCAAGCGCAAGGTAGAGGCCGGCGCCAATGCCGCCATTACCCAATATTTTTTTAATGCGGATGCTTACTTTAACTTCGTGGATGAGTGCACTGCGATGGGTATTGATATTCCTATCGTGCCGGGCATTATGCCCATCACTAATTACGTACAACTGGCGCGCTTTTCTGATGCCTGCGGCTCAGAAATTCCACGCTGGATCAGAAAGAAACTGGAAGGATATGGGGACGATTTACCTTCCATTCGTGCTTTCGGACTGGATGTCATTACGAACTTGTGTGATCGGTTATTGCAAAACGGTGCGTCTGGATTGCATTTTTACACGCTGAACCAGGCTGGTCCTACCTCTACTGTTTGGCAAAGGCTTGGGCTATAAAACGTTCAAAAACAACGGACTACCCGTTTGTAGTCAGTAGAGTTGCTACCCGCAAAACATTGAGGCTGCTGGCTTAAGTAAAGCCAGCAGCCTCAATGTTATCAACCATAACAATTGCAATATTATGCTTTACGTCTTGCTACCCCAACCAGCCCAACCAAACCCGCGCCCAATAACCATACTGCAGCTGGCAACGGAACAGGGGTTACATTTGCACCTGAAGGAGTAAGTGTCACTTGCGTCCCAATACCTGAAGGAAGATGCGAGTGTGACAGATGTCCAAAAAAATCAGATCCCGCTTTTTCATCCCGATCGTCATCCTTGTCATCTCCAGACTTGCCCGTGTTTTTTGCGAATTGTTCGCTCAAACTCTGACCAACCTTCGACTTGCTTTTTGAGTCGTGCTCACTCAAGTTTTTGATGCTTTTATCGTTACGCTTTTCGTCCCGCACATCCCAGGAAAACTGGCCATTCACATTTGCGTGAAGACTTGCTTTTTCCAGGCCTTTATCGCTATTCACAAAAGAAGCCTGCGCGCTGAAGGTGCTGATGGCGGCCATTACAGCGGCTAACAGTGTTAACTGCAATTTCATTATTGTTATTCCCATTAATATATTGATTTCTGAATGGCATGCACAAACAAAACACTGTGTAATTTATTGCACGCATTCTGACCCATATAAAGCAATTTTTATGCCATATATATTTATACTAATAAAAACAAATTATTATAGAAATAAATATTCAACAAAAATGTAACAATGTAAATTTATTCGACATAAAGTTTTCATACATTAATGATTTTCATTTCAATACAAATAATGGTTTCCTTATATTTTCATACGGTTACGTAGCAACTGTTAATGAAACAGGATTTCTTTACTAAATTTATATGTAAAATTTACCGACAAATTAAATTTACAGATATTGGAATGGCGATATATATAAGAAAATATCAACTAAAATGAAGAGGCACTTCTCAAAATCCGGGTCAAAAATTAACCTATTCAAGTAAGACCAAGATGAATTGCAACATTAACCCTGAGTATTTACGCTTTGTTCTCTGCTGCACCCGTTACAACCGGAGGTAATTGACTATCTAACGGCAGCATAATTTGCGCAACAACGCCTTGTTTATCATGCCTGTTGGCAATACTGGCTTGACCATGATGGAATTCTGAAATCAGGCGCACAATGTAAAGCCCCAGGCCAAGATGCGGCGCCTGACTCTCTTTACGGGGACGGATTGAAATCATCGATTCGAACAATTGACCTGCCATTTCAGTGGGGAGAGCAGGCCCTTCATTCAACACCCTCAGCGCTGCCCAGTTTCGGTCTTCGGCCAGCCAAATCTCGATATTCGTTCCTTCAGTACTGAAATCTGCTGCATTGGATACCAGTTTATCCAGCATCTGCGCAATCAGGTCTGGCACGCCATGCACTACCATGGGCCATGCAGGAACACGCACCACAAAAGTGTGCCGGGGGTAGGCGGCTTTGTATCCTTCTGCGCATCCGGTAACCACCTTTGCCAGATCAAACTGCTCCTGCTCGGATTGTTGTAATACCTGTTCCAGCCGCGTTGCTTCGCTCATTCTGGTTAAAATAGCATTGAGTCGGGCCAAGCCCTCCTGGGCACGCCCCATGTAAACCTTTGCCTCATCAGGCAGGGCTTCCATGGCCAGGTTATCCAGTGACGAGCGCACCACGGCCACAGGCGTGCGTATTTCGTGTGACAACCTGCTGGCCATACTCTCAAGGTAACTGTTGTACTGGGATAGCCTTTCCAAAACACTGGAAAAACTCCGTGACAAATCTCCTATTTCGTCTCCCGCATGGGTACCAGCAATGATGCCCCGTACACGTCCGCTTGAATCAATGGATTGTTCAGCTTCATTGCGTAATCGACGGATGCGGGAAGAAACGCGCGATGCGAAGAGGAACAGTGCCAGAGAACCAAACAGGAACACCCCCAGAATAACTGTAAACAGTCTTTCAAAAGCCTGATTCTTGATTGTTACGATCGCATTGGTTGTTTCCTCCACGACCACGGCCCCTATCACGTGATCTTTAGACCATACAGGGTATGCCGCAGAAAGTATCACCGCACGCGAATCCGGCGTGGATCGCCGGCGTGTTGCAGGAATTCCACTCAGCGCCCGATCTATTTCTGTCCCTTGCAGTTGGGAGGCCGCTTTAAGATCATCCTGAAAATTATCAGTAGGCTGATTGAGAATAAAGGTATACACCGGCCGCAGATATCGGTCTTTAATGGCTGCCCAGCCCCAGTGCTGTTGAGTATTTAGAGGAAGAACAGGGTTGAGCAATTGGGTATTTTCGGGCCGTAACGAGCCAGCATGGGCCAATACTCGCTGGTGACGATCAATAATCCAGATACGGGAAGTAGTACGCCCAAGACCGCTAATGATCTGATCGATGTCCGCCGCCGGCACCAGTGCCGCGCCGAGTTCTTCTGGTGTCCCGACTCCCGAAGTGCCGACAACCGATACATTCCCGTCAATGTCCGGATCGTCAACATTTGCAACGGCAAAGGCAAGCTTGGCACCAACCATTGAAAGCGGCATTTTCAGTTCAATCGAATAGCCTTGCGGAGTATCAATCCATTTACCCTTGATCCGGCTATCCGGCCGCATCATCATATCTGTCTGGCCAGTGGACATCAGGTTGGCAGTAAACCAACCCGGTGCCGTAGGACTGATTGTGTAGCGATTAAACTCCCCGCTTGGAGATACCAGCGCGATTTCCACATAATCCGAATTTGCAACACTGTTACTGCGAGGCAATCGGTAAACCACATGGGGATCCGTGACTTCAATCAAGGCAAAGAGTGCATCATCCTGTTGGCCGACCCGTAATTTGAAAGACACTAATGGCGCGCTATTCGGATTTGGCTCTTGCACCACGCTTTCTGGTCCATACACCCGTATATCGTCCGCCACATTTGGCCAATCTAGTGCCAAACCATCCACCGTGATGGTATTCGCTAAAGAACGAATATATAAATCCCGCGCATTATTCGCCCCCCCCTTGCCCACAGCTTGCCCATCGAACAGTTTTGGCCGATTATGCAGGGCAGTCGCCACCGCGCGTGCTGTACCCACTAACGTGCTTTCTTGCCCTGCACGTAAAAATTTCTCCATCTCTCCAACGTATTGATACCCCAGCCAGGGGATAGCCAGCAGCACCGAAGAAATAAGCAGCAGCTTAGTTCGGATACTAATGGAGAAAGGAAAATTCATGTGGAAACGTCGCTCATATTCCACCGATAGCCCATTCCATAAACTGTATCGATGCAATTAAATGATGGATCAACCGCTATAAACTTTCTACGGATACGCTTGATATGCGACGTAATGGTACTGTCGTCTACCACCACTTTAGCTTCTGACATCAACTGATCCCGGTCCTTCACGTGGCCTGGAAATTTTGCCAGGGCATGCAGCATCCAGAATTCCGTGAGTGTCAGCGCCACCGGCATTCCTGACCAGGTAGCAACCATTCGTTTCAAATCCAGAGTGAGATGCCCCCGTTCCAGAATATCTTCTGCGTCCGTGGTCACGCGCATTGCTTCCGTTCGCCGAAACAGGGCGGCAATTCGCGCGAGCAAGTGCGGCAGGCTGATATCTTTGGTCAAGTAGTCATCCGCTCCCATCCGAAGCCCCGATACCGTATCAAAATCACTATCACGGGCGGTCAAAAACATGATCGGCAATGTAGCGGAAAGCGACCGCAAATCTCTGCATAATGTAAAGCCACCATCCATTTCATCGCCCAGCCCTATGTCGATAATCGCCAGATCAGGCAACCTGACTTTCAGGGCATCAAATGCTTCCTGCCGAGACGCATAGGCACTGACTTCATAACCGTATTTTCTGAGCGCATCCGCGTAGTTTTCACGTATGGCGGGTTCGTCTTCAACAATGGCGACTCTCTTGCTCATTTGCTTGTTACCTGATTAAAACCGATGAAGCGAATATACACGATTGCATGCACACAGTTAACGCCTGAAGGCAATTGCCTTTTTTTTGCCACATTTCATCTCAGCTTTTCCATATCTCCCGCCTTATCAGGTCACTTTCATGGCTTTAAATGAGAACTGTCAGAAGCCGTTTCGAAGCAGTCCATTGAAGCCAGCCAATCTGAGTATCAATAACTTGTTGCCTAAGGAGAACAAAAATGTGCAAAACCAGCTGTGCTTATGTCAGCAACCGAGATAAATGCTTTGCAGAAGATACCGAAATGGGCTGCCTGTGCAAACGACAACCCAAGCCCCGGGTGCGCAAAATCCAACGCGCCTGGGTGGCATGGCGATCAGGACATCGTTTTCAGCCGCGCACTCACCTGCGCATGATCAAAACCTGGCAAGCATGGAATGGAGAACAAAAATGAATACCACCAACGAAACTACCCGGTTACCCTACCCTGCACGCGCTATCGTAGCCGACCTCTTGCGGATCGTTGCAGGAGGCGTAGCCGTCAGCATCATATTCAGCCTGATCGCCAGTGTGTTTGTGCTCCTGCTTGCGGGCAATGCCAATGCAACGGTTTCAGCCGAAGATGAGACTACCCCACCAGTCAAACTCTCTGATGCGCAAGAAGGTAGTCTGTTATTCAAAACGGGTGTGAAAGGTGAATACCAGCTCGCGCCAACCTTAAAAACAGACGTGGTCATGCACGTGTCAGGTTTGGTCTCCCGCACCCATGTGACTCAGCGCTTTCACAACCCATCTACAACCTGGGCCGAGGGAGTGTATGTATTCCCCTTGCCTGAAAATGCTGCCGTTGATCATCTGAATATGCGCATAGGTAGCCGTATGATTCAAGGGCAAGTCAAAGAAAAAGAAGCTGCCCGTGCAACCTATGAACAAGCCAAGCAAGAAGGTAAAAAAGCCTCACTGGTAGAGCAGGAACGCCCGAATATTTTCACCACCAGCGTTGCCAATATCGGCCCCGGGGAAGATGTAACCATCGAGATTGAATACCAGCAAACTCTGCATTACGACCAAGGCACCTTCCACCTGCGCTTTCCAATGGTAGTGGCACCTCGTTACATTCCAGGCACACAGCAAGTAAGCGGGTTTGCCGGTACGGGCTGGGCAAACAACACCAATGTTGTTCCTGATGCAGCGCGTATTACACCGGTGGTACTGCACCCCGCCAATAAATCCATTAATCCGGTGAGTATCAGGGTTGAACTGGATGCCGGCTTCCCATTAGCCCGTCTGGAAAGCCCCTACCACCCGATAAACACCCAAAAACTGCCTGACAATCACTATGTAATCTCACTAAAAGAAGGCGAAGTACCTGCCAACAAGGACTTTGAACTGGTATGGGCGCCCGCACTGATTAATGCGCCACAGGCAGCACTCTTCACCCAGCGCAAGGCTGACAAAACCTACGCTATGATGATGGTTATGCCGCCTGCGCCTCAGATTGCTGAAACCAAATTGCCACGGGAGGTTGTGTTTGTGATCGACACTTCCGGCTCCATGTCCGGCACATCGCTCACACAAGCTAAGCAATCACTTACTCTGGCTTTGGCTCGTCTGAGTCCACAAGACCGATTCAACGTGATTCAGTTTAATTCGATTACGGATATGCTGTTTCCCTCCTCAGTACCCGTCACCAATAACAACATCAGTCAGGCGAATAATTACGTTAACCGTCTGGAGGCGACTGGTGGAACAGAAATCGCAGCAGCCCTTAACGCCGCCCTAAACAACAGCAGTGAAACTCAGGTCGTTCGTCAGGTCATATTTTTAACAGACGGCAGCGTTGGTAACGAAGACCAACTGTTTGGCATCATCAAACAAAAACTGGGCAATTCCCGTTTGTTCACTGTCGGTATCGGCAGCGCGCCCAATAGTTACTTCATGAGCAAGGCGGCAGAGTTCGGCCATGGCACTTTCACTTATATCGGCGATGTTTCCGAAGTAAAGGAAAAAATGAGCCAGCTGTTTTCAAAACTTGAAAGCCCGGTTCTGACCGACATCCAGATCAAATGGACAGATGCGCAATCAGTGGAAATGTGGCCAAACAAAATTCCGGATCTGTATCTGGGTGAACCAGTCATCGTCATCGCCGCAATGGATGAACTGAAAGGCGAAGTCACGCTGCAAGGAAAACGCGGCAACCAGCCTTGGCGCATGACCTTACCCTTAAAAGGCGGAAAAGACGAAAATGGCGTACCGGCATTATGGGCGCGCAAAAAAATCGGTGCCCTGATCGATTCAATCCATGATGGCGCAGACCCAGAGGCGGTCAAAAAACAAGTCGTCGAGGTAGCTCTTACTCATCACCTGGTCAGCAAATACACCAGCCTTGTTGCCGTTGATGTCACCCCTGCACGACCAAAAGACGAAGCACTTAACACCGCCGGCATGCCAACCAATCTACCGGAAGGATGGAGTCATGAAGCCGTGTTCGGCACCCTGCCGCAAACTGCCACACCGGCTGAGCTAAATCTGGCATTGGGCCTAGGTGCACTGTCACTGGCTGCACTACTTGGGTTTACCCGAAAAATACGTTTCGCTGATACCCGGTTGAGGGGTTAACCATGCTAAAGATTGGCGCCAAAAAAATTACCTGGCGTAGCTTGCTTATCGGCGCACTGCTACTGGCAGGCGTCTGGCAAACAGGTGAAGCTGCCTACATCCATCTCAAGGCGCAACTGGCTCAACACCTGCTGCGCACTGCATGGGAGAAGACACGCGCCGGTGAAAAAGAAGTGAAGCCCTGGCCCTGGGCAGATACCTGGCCAGTTGCCCGGTTACGGGTACCTTCTCAAGGTGTCGATCTTTACGTGCTCGCAGGCGCCAGCGGCAGAACCCTCGCCTTTGGCCCCGGTCACCTAAGCGGCACACCACTGCCGGGACAAACCGGCAACAGCGTATTAAGCGCTCACCGTGATACGCATTTTAATTTTGTAAAAAAACTGGAGGCTGGCAATCAACTGCTTGTAGAAAGCCCCGATGGAAAAGTAAAAGGTTACCGCATCAGTGCAATGCAAGTGGTAGATAAACACGATACTTGGGTGACCAGAAATTCTGAAAACGCCAGACTGACATTGATTACCTGTTATCCATTTGACGCAATCCTACCTGGCGGGCCATTGCGGTATGTTGTAACGGCAGAGGCTAATTATACAGGCGTATAAATTACGAATATTCGACTGTCTGTTTCGTAACCAGCCTGCACCCAAAACTTTTCAGATAACGGCTAAAAGTATTACCTCAATGGAGCACCACTATGTTTAGAAATAAAGTCATTATTGCAGCCTTGATCACATTCTCCGGGCTTTCCTACGCAGGGCCTCCCAAGCCAATTGTTGTAATTGATTATAACGATACGTTTAGCAAAGATACCTTTCCTCGAAAAAGCGCCTGGTACGGACTCTATTGCAACGCATCAAACTGTGAAGTTCGGAATGCAAAAGTGCGCATTACTTCATCCACCGCGAAAAACATACTGGATGAGAACGAGCCAATTGACGTCTTGCACGTTAATGATAATCCAATTGCATTGTTTAACGGCTTTCCACTTAAAATTGGCAAAGTCACAACATGGTTTAAAGCCAACAACCCGATGGTTGAATCAGGACATTACTCAAAATTGAAAACGCTTGGTCAATGGCACTTGCCGTGGGGAACCACACCATTAACAGTCACATGGGTAAAGCTTCCTGAATACGGAGGCTTTCGTTACCACGTGAGTGATGGCAAAACAAAACAATTCCTGTTTAAAACTGAAATTGAAGGTCATTATGGTGGGGATACAGCCCCTTTTATTCATTGGATAGGCGATCTTGACAGAGATGGCAAGATCGATTTACTGCTTAGCCTCCCAGACGATAATTGCGGTTTTGATTATCGGCTTTATTTATCATCACAAGCCGGTAAAGGGGAATTGATGCACACAGCAGCCCAGCTTTCTGGGCGTTTTGCGGCTTGCGGTTGCTGAGTTTGGCACCCAATCTCTTAGTCCAAGCTTACGTGGAAACTCTCTGACCATGATTTAAAATTAACAGCTTTAATTTGTGAAAATCACTTTTTTCTGTCATTGAGATCCAAGGGTGTTTGCCAATGATATTGTGCATAGTCTAACCATAGACTATGCTTTACACAGGATTGACTAACTAACGTAATTTAAGATGGAAAGAGGATACAGTGAGCGCCGGAACAGCAGGCAGTCCTAGTCAACAAGGACAAACACTAGAAACGCTTGACCACACCCTTGTGGATGCCGTCAATGCAGCAGATCTGCTATTGGCTTATGCAACAGAGCAGGGGAGCAACGTTGACGAAGCTCTTATGGCGACGATCGTGCATTCGAAGCATATATTGGCCAGTCGCACTACATTGACTGAGGACGAAGAAAGTGCATTTTGGTATGCCTACCGTAAGCTCTGTATTGCAACCGCCCCTGTCTCCTATCAAAGCCTTGAGGCGACAAATCCTCGACTAGGTGTAATGGGAAACGTTTCCGATGCCGGCAAAGCTGTTCTTCGGTATCAAGGATTTACTATCTCCTTCATTGTCATACTGTTGCTTTTCCAAGTTTACTGGGTTTTTCTTTCGACCCTTGTCGATGATTCAAGGAGGATACACAAGGAAATTATTGAAATTCAGGTCGCAGCAAACATACAAGAAAAAAAAGACCCCACAAGTGCGCAGCAAAATACTCAAACGATAGAAAACGATCCAAAGTACATAGACTTGTGGCACCGATGGCAAGCGAACCTCGCGCTACTGAGCAAAGCAGACATCGTTGGTAAATTCTTCAAGGGAACTATCGAAGAAGCTGCCAAAAATGCCCCTGAAGATTTAAAATTATATATTAGTAAAAATAAGGATTATTTAGAGGCAGCCCAGCAAATGCAAACAGGTGCTATTTCTCTAACGATCATGTCTCTGTATATCCTGCCTATTCTTTACGGATTGATTGGCGCCAGCGCATATGTTCTGCGAACCTTATCGCAACAGATCAAAACACGCACGTTTACAAGAGCTTCAAAGATCCGCCTCCAATTACGGATCGTGCTCGGTGCCCTCGCTGGCTTTTCTATCGCTTGGTTTGTTGGAGGAGATGATTCGGTAAAGATTGCAGGCAATACGGCCCCCTTAACTCCCTTGGCTCTCGCGTTTCTTGCAGGGTACAGCATCGAGTTATTATTTTCCGCGATGGACACACTTGTAGAGGCATTTACGCAGGGTCGAGCCCATAAACCCATGCAACTCGAAAGTCCCAATAAATAGTAGTCTTATTCCATAACCGGCCACGGACAGGCAAAAGAAACAAGTGGCGGTAGGCACTCTCAAAAGCTCCAAAAAAAGCGACCCATTTGGGCCGCCAATCTTGAGTAAAAGGCTTGCTAAGCTACTTTGCGCCGCGCAATACCTACTAATCCAAGCAGACCAGAACCCAGCAACCATGCAGCAGCAGGCACTGGAACAGCAGAAACCGTGTATGTTAAGTTATCGATAACCGCACCATCGCTTGATCCATTAAATGCAATATGATCAACCAACCCGCTATAACCTGAACTCAACCAGGACAGTGAGCAGCAAGTATTGGGATCAAGCGGGCCGTGAGCCACTAGATTTCCACCCAAGTATAGATCGAAAGCATATCCGCTTTGAGCACCGCCCCAAGAATTGTAGTCAGCACCCTCAAAAACAACTGGAGCAGAAAAATCAACCTCAATTGCGGCAAGGCGTCCATGGTTAGCACGGATAAATGTATTCCCAGCGCTGGTATCCTGACTTCCTGTCCAGGTTGCAAGGACGTAAGTGGTTACACTACTGTCAGCCAGATTATCGAAGGTAATGACAGTTGTAGTCGTGGGAACAAATTTCATTGCATTTGCCATAGTGACAACTGAGGCCAGAAAGAGAAGAACCTTTACCCCTGAATTCAAACAGAAAGCGGTGTGCTTGGTGCTTAACCATGGATACTCAATATCTGAGGCTAGCCGCTCACTGGATGTGAGTGAGCGCGTATTAAGACGGTGGGCCCAGCAGCTCAATAGCGAACGTCAGGGAGTGACACCCAAATCCAAGGCACTTACCCCTGAGCAACAACGGATTTAACAACTCGAAACCCGGGTTAACCGGTAATAGTTGACCACTACGCTGAGAGTAAAGTTTGTTTAAATTGCATTTTTTAGATCCCTTGTTGAGAAATTAAGTTCTTTAACCTCTGAGGCGCGAAGGCGCAGAAGAAAACATCTTGATAGTAAAGTATGCGGAGCCACAATAAATACTGGGGCACCAAAATCGGATTACCCCTGCGTCTCAGCATCTCTGCCTGATACAAGCTGTTTTACACTAGCAAAACAACGAAGCGCCACTCAGACGAAATTCTTGCTAACCAGATTATTTTGCATCATAAAAACCATTTGCAGCAACCACGGCCCTCCCTGACTGGATGGGTGCTTTCATATCCGTTAGCACTTCATCCAGCGCACGCAAGGCCAGCAGTACATTTTCAGGCCTGCTACTATAACCCATGAGGCCCAGGCGCCAGATTTTGCCGGCCATGTCACCTAGCCCTACGCCTATTTCCAGATTGTAATCCTGTAACAAGCGGCGTCTGACTTCTGCATCGTCTATTCCTTCCGGGATGCAGATCGCGTTTAACTGGGGCAGGCGTTGGTCTTCTTGCACAAAAAACTTGAGTCCCATAGCATCAAAACCAGCCTTCAATGCCTGGTAATTATGGGCGTGACGGTTCCATGAATTTTCCAGCCCTTCGTTCTGCAGCATAACCAATGATTCGTGCAATCCATAAAGGGCATTAATCGGTGCAGTATGGTGATAGGTACGTTTAGTGGCGGCTGACCAGTATCCCAGTACAAGATTCAGATCCATAAACCAGCTTTGCACCACTGTTTTGCGGTTTTTAACGGTTTCTATTGCACGCGCGCTAAAGCTGACTGGTGATAAACCGGGGGTACAGGAAAGGCATTTTTGACTGCCTGAATAAATCGCATCGACCTCCCACTCATCCACTTTTAGCGGGGTACCGCCCAGGGAGGTCACTGCATCGACTATGGTCAGGCAACCATGCCGGTGGGCAATTTCTACCAGAGTTTTCGCGTCGGACTGGGCGCCGGTGGAGGTTTCTGCATGGACGAAAGCGACCACTTTGGCATCCGGGTTGGCTTTTAACGCATCTTCCAACTTGCCGGAGTCTACTGCACTGCCCCAGGCATCGTCTACTAATACCGGTACACCACCGCAACGCTTTACATTTTCTACCATCCGCCCGCCAAATACGCCATTTCGGCACACTATGACTTTATCGCCAGGTTCTACCAGGTTAACGAAGCAGGTTTCCATGCCAACGGAACCTGGCCCGGATACGGGAAAGGTTAAATCGTTATTGGTCTGAAACGCATAGCGCAGCAGGGTTTTTAATTCTTCCATCATCCCGACAAAAGCCGGATCAAGATGGCCGACCGTGGGGCGGGCCATGGCGTCCAGTACGCGTTGATGCACATCGGAAGGCCCCGGGCCCATGAGGGTGCGATGGGGTGGTTGAAAAGACTGAATATGTGGCTGATCTGACATGGTGTCTCCCTGCTTTAGTACTAATGGTTTTATAATTCTTCAGGCACTTCTACGATTTTGCTGCCCTCGGGTATTTCCCCCACATTTGCGGTATCATCCATCAAGGGGCGCATGGCAGTCAGCAAGCTTGCAAATAGTTTGTTATTTTCTGACTCCAGCTGCGCCAGAACGGTTTTCATGTGCATGCGCTGTGAGGGCATGGCAAAGCAGGCCGGGCAGTTTTCGGGTATTACCGGCAAGCTCGCCCGCTCTGCAAAATCTGCGGTTTGCCGCTCCCTGACATAGACGAAGGGACGAATAACCCGGACATCTTTGGCGTCGTTGAGGTAGTGCGCCTTCATAGTACGCAATTTGCCTCCGAAAAAGGTGCTCATGAGAAAGGTTTCGGCCAGATCATCCAGATGTTGGGCTAAAGCCAGTACGTTATAGCCATTTTCCCGGGCTGTTCGATACAAAATGCCGCGACGCATTCTGGAACAGTACGCACAAAACGAATCTCCCTGCAGGGATTTTTTGGCTTGTTCTACAATAGGCTGGCTTTCATAAAAATACTTCACCCCTAGGCTAGCCATGTAATCTTTGAGAGGTGAAGGGTCGAAATCAGGGGATTGTGGATCTACCGTGACAGCTGCCAGTTCAAAACGAATAGGTGCCCGTTTCTGCAAATCCAGTAATACGTGTAAAAGGGATAAGCTGTCCTTTCCACCTGACAGGCCCAGCAGCACCCGGTCCCCTTCACGGATCATGTCGTAATCACCAATTGCGCGCCCGGCTGCAGAGAGCAAAGACTTTGCCGGTTTGACGGGTTGTTCAAGCATCATCATAGCTTTGCACTCCGGCCGCCATCAACGGCCAATATTTGCCCGGTTATATAGGGGGCATCTTCAATCAGAAAACGTACTGCTTTGGCGATATCATCCGGTCCACCGGCACGTTTTAAAATAGTGTGGTCAATAATGCGTTCACGTGAGGTTTCATCAAAATTAGGGTCGTCTTCTGGCCACATAATCGGGCCTGGAGAAACTGCGTTGACACGAACTTCCGGGCCCAACTCTCTTGCCAGGGATTTGGTCATGGATACCAGCCCTGCTTTTCCGATGCTGTATACCACATAGCTTTTCATGGGACGTTCGGCATGGATGTCGGTGATATTCACAATACAACCCCGACTTTTTTTCAATTCAGGGGCGGCAGCCTGGGACAGGAAAAGCGGGGCTTTTAAATTGGTGCCGATCAGGTCTACCCAGGCTGTCTCATCTATATTACCGACAGCTGTAGGATAAAAACTGGAAGCGTTATTTACCAGCACATCCACATTGCCAAATACTTTGACGGTTTCGTGCACCAGATGAGGTAGCGCAGCAATATCCAGCAAATCGGCCTGGACCAGCGCCGCTGAATTGGGCCGGTCTGCATTTAATTCGGCTACCAGTGAGCTGGCCTCTCCTAAAGAGGACCGGTAATGAATCATGAGATTTGCACCGTCACTGTGCAATAACCGGCTGATAGCGGCACCGACTCTTTTGGCTCCCCCTGTGATTAATACCGTTTTGCCCTGCATCGAACCCATCTTATTATTTTCTGTTACAGACACAATCACACCACTTAGACTATTAAATTGATTAAATGTAGCATTTTATTGCACTATATTTATGGAATTTTTGGGTTTAATTACCAACTTAACTGATTTATTGCCCACAGAAGAGCATTTTTTCACCAATAATCCTGACAGATGAGCGCATCATTCAGGAAGCCTCAAGATGTTCCCTGCCACCAAACAATCAGACCTGTTTCAATAGGTGTAAGTACGTCTGCATGATAAGCCATCACACGAGGCGTAAAATCCGAAGCAGGTCGGGTAGTCATAATTGCGCAATCATAGACGTACCCATGGATGGCGCCAGGTATGTCACACCCACATGCCATCATGGGCAATTCAACTGTTTCGCCAGCTTCAGGCTCTGCATACAACTGCACCCGCACTGACTCTGGTGGAATCGCGCCCAGATAAACCTGGAGAGAAAATAACCAACCTCCTTCCTGCTGCTTAACCTCCAGGTTTGATAGATGTATTTCATGCCAGTTTCTTCGGACTTCTGATTCCCATGCTGCGAGTACTTTGCCCAAACGCCCGCCTTCTGCAGTGCGCTTCCGGTAAGATGCTATGGCCGGTAAGTAAGCATTGCGCACATACTCCTGCAGCATGCGGTTGCTGCTGAACTGAGGTGCCAGCTGAGACATACTGGCGCGCATGCGCGCTACCCATTCGCAGGGGATACCCTGAGAATCCCGCCGGTAATACATGGGTACAATTTCATGTTCCAGCAAGTCATACAACTGCTCAGCTTCTACTGCATCCCATCCAGGTTCGGCGTGCTCCTGACCATCACCCAATGCCCAGCCCACCCCTGGTGTGTAGGCTTCGGCCCACCAGCCATCCAGCTCCGAAAGATTAAGTCCGCCATTCACCAGCACTTTCATGCCGGAAGTACCACTCGCTTCCCATGGCCTGCGTGGGGTATTGATCCAGACATCCACCCCCTGAACCATTTCCTGGGCAAGATCCATATCGTAATCTTCCAGAAAAACCACATGTGCGCGAACACTGGGGCGACTCACAAACTCAGCCCACGCCTGAATAAACAGTTTTCCGGTTTCATCCTGAGGATGGGCTTTTCCAGCAACAATCAGTTGCACTGGATGTACCGAATTGGTCAACAAACGCTCCAGCCGGTCCGGGTCTCGCAATAGCAAATTGGGACGTTTATACTCAGTAAAACGACGCGCAAATCCTAATGTGAGCATATTTGGATCGAGAAAGTTTTCAGCTTTGGCGAGCATTTCATCGTCCGCACCCCGTTGCCCCAGTTGCCGTGCCAGCCGATGACGCGCGTATTGCACTAACTCATGGCGTTCTTTACCCCGGAACTGCCACAATGCGTTGTCACCCAGGGATTTAATTGCCTCCGACAAGGTTTCAGGCGTACCCAGCCAACGCCCTTTACCGCAAGTCTTAGTCCAAATTTCATCCGCCCATGGCGAATCCCAGGAAGGTACGTGGATGCCGTTTGTAATATGGCCAACGGGGATTTCACGTTCCGGCCAGTGCGGGTACAAATCATCAAAAATACGACGACTTACCTTGCCATGCAGCTCGCTCACGCCATTCACCCGATTACAGGTACGCATGGCCAGATAGGCCATATTGAATGCATCGTCATCACCGTTGTGTGACTTGCTGCCCAAAGCCATTAACTCTCGCGCTGAAACACCCAGCTGTTTGGCGTAATGCGCGCCATATTCTTTGATCAGCACACGAGGGTAAACATCAAAGGCAGCCGCTACCGGCGTATGGGTAGTAAAAACATTACCGCCGCGAGTGGCCCATAACGCTTCCCAGAAATCCACGTTATTTTCCTCCATAAAGTAACGTGCACGTTCCATTGTGACAAAAGCAGCGTGCCCTTCATTCAGGTGGCACACGTCAGGGCGTAAGCCCAATGCTGCCAATGCCCGCCAACCACCCAACCCCAGCGCTATCTCTTGCACCAGACGCGTCTCCAGGCCACCACCATACAATTTACCGGTAATACCTCGGTCAAGAGGAGTATTCATGGCATCATTACTATCCAGCAAGTAAAGGTTCACTTTCCCTACCTGCACCTGCCATACCCGTAAAATCAGAATCCGTCCTGGCAATTCAATCGGCACACCAAGCCAGCTGCCATCTTCTGCCCTTACTGGCGTGATAGGCATGCTGGTTGGAATATTGTAGGGGTAGATTTCGAGCTGCCTGCCACGGGCGTCAAGCATCTGACGGAAGTAACCTTCCTGATAAAGCAAACCTACAGCGACGATCGGCACACCAAGATCGCTTGCTGTTTTAAGATGATCTCCTGCCAGCATGCCAAGACCGCCGGAATAAAGCGGCAGCGCTTCTGTCAAACCGTATTCCATGCTGAAATAGGCGATCAGCCCGTCATTATTGGCATAGTTATCACCGAACCAGGATTCACTTTTGTGATAATCCCGCCGTGCCTGTTCCAGGCGATCCAGTTCCGCCAAAAAACTCTGATCTTGCGCTAACTGCTCCAAACGTCGTTCAGAAACACTTTGCAGGATCAACCAGGGGTTTTTAGTACGCGCCCAAACCGCAGGGTCTATCTCCTGCCATAAATGATCCGACCCATGACTCCAGGCCCAATGTAGATCCAGACTAAGCTCTACAAGTTTTTCCAGGCCTTGCGGCAGTTCTCTTAAATACGGATGTACCATGCTTACTCATAATCCTTCAAATAGATAAATACCGGGTGTTATTCAGGCCATTTCCAGTTGCGTATTTCAGGCATATCCTCGCCATAAGTCGTAATGTAAGCTTTATGCTCGATCAGCTTGTCGCGCATGATCTGCTTCAAATGTGCTGCCCGGTAACCCAGTTTAGGAACGCGGTCAATTACATCTGAAACCAGATGAAAACGATCAAGATCATTACGGACGGCCATATCGAATGGCGTGGTCGTGGTTCCTTCTTCTTTGTAGCCTCGCACATGCAGATTATTATGATTCGTACGGCGATATGTGAGTCGGTGAATTAGCCATGGATAACCGTGATAGGCAAAAATGATCGGCTTGTCAGTAGTAAACAGGATATCAAAATCCTTACCAGGCAATCCATCAGGATGTTCCTCTTTTGGCTGCAATGTCATCAGGTCTACCACATTGACTACGCGAATCTTCAAATCCGGAAGATATTGACGTAACAAGGCTACCGCTGCCAGTGTCTCCAGCGTTGGCACATCGCCCGCGCACCCCATTACCACATCAGGCTCGCCATCCGCATCGTTGCCCGCCCATTCCCAAATCCCGATACCGGTAGTGCAATGTTTGATTGCAGAATCCATATCCAGCCACTGAAGATCTGGTTGTTTACCCGCTACGATGACGTTTACCAGATTGCGACTGCGCAATATTTTGTCAGTAACAAACAATAAGGTGTTGGCATCTGGGGGTAAATACACTTTGATCACATCGCCCTTCTTGTTGACTACGTGGTCGATGAAGCCAGGGTCCTGATGAGAAAACCCATTATGATCCTGACGCCAGACATGTGAAGTCAGCAAATAATTAAGGGATGCAACAGAACGGCGCCACGGGATTTCTTTGGTAACCTTGAGCCATTTTGCATGCTGATTAAACATCGAGTCCACAATATGGATAAACGCCTCATAACAGGAAAACAAACCGTGGCGCCCTGTCAGCAAATAGCCTTCCAGCCAGCCTTGGCAGGTATGTTCGCTCAAAATCTCCATTACCCGCCCATCCGGGGCAAGATGATCATCATCATCGAAATGTTCTGCCATCCAGGTTCGATCGGTCACTTCAAACAGCGCACCGAGACGGTTAGAAGCGGTCTCATCCGGCCCCATAACCCTGAAATTACGTTTATCCCTATTTAGCTTCATCACATCGCGCAGCATTTTGCCCATAACGCGTGTGGCCTCACCCAGCACCTGACCGGGTTTAGGGACATCTATGGCGTATTCACGAAAGTCCGGCATCAAAAGCTGTTTCAGCAACACGCCCCCATTGGCATGGGGGTTGGCCCCCATACGGCGTTCACCTAACGGAGCCAGTTCTGCAATTTCCGGCAAAAGCCTTCCAGTTGCGTCAAACAGTGTCTCCGGCTGATAACTTTTCATCCATTCTTCAAGCAGCTTCACGTGCCCCGGCTTTGTAGCCATCTCAGATAGCGGAACCTGATGTGATCGCCAAGAGCCTTCTGTTTTAAGCCCGTCTACTTCCTTCGGCCCGGTCCAACCCTTCGGGCTGCGTAAAATAATCATTGGCCATCGCGGACGCTCAACCACACCGGTGGTCCGGGCACGCGCCTGAATGGATTTAATGACACCTATCGCCTTATCCATGGTTGCTGCCATTAACTGATGCATCGCCTCCGGGTCCGAACCCTCAACAAAATAAGGCGTATAACCATAACCGATGAACAGATTTTCCAGCTCATCATGGGTTAATCGGGCGAGTATCGCCGGGTTGGCGATCTTATATCCGTTCAAGTGCAAAATAGGCAGTACAGCCCCGTCGGTAGAGGGGTTTAGAAATTTATTGGAATGCCAGGAAGTAGCCATAGGTCCGGTTTCCGCTTCGCCATCACCCACCACACAGCAAACCAGTAAATCGGGATTATCGAAGACCGCGCCAAAAGCGTGTGAAACGGCATAACCCAGCTCACCCCCTTCATGAATGGAGCCGGGTGTTTCTGGTGCAACGTGGCTGGGTATTCCCCCCGGAAATGAAAACTGCTTGAACAGTTTTTTCAAGCCCTCGCGATTTTGTGAAATGTTAGGATAAACCTCACTATAAGTACCTTCCAGGTAGGTATTGGCCACCAATCCCGGCCCGCCGTGACCTGGGCCGGCAATGTAAATCGCGTTTAAATCCTGCGATTTAATGATCCGGTTCATGTGCACATAAATGAAATTAAGGCCGGGGGTTGTGCCCCAATGACCCAGCAGCCTTGGTTTTATGTGCGAAAGTTCTAAAGGTTCTTGCAGCAGCGGATTATCCATCAAATAAATCTGCCCAACCGAAATGTAATTAGCGGCTCGCCAATAGGCATGCATATTGCGCAACTCTTCAGAAGAAAGCGGTATTGTTGAGACAGATTGCGTTGTTCCAGTTAAGATTTCAGAATTCACAAATCATTCCTCCAATACACATTAATGTGCGACAAGCGCGAGTGCGTTCTGCGCCAAAATGGCGGCTTCATCAACCAGAATCACCCACACTTTTATTTGACTACCTGGGGCGCTAATGCAGCTTTCCGCAGCAATAGCAGCAAGATTCTTCTCTTCATCCAGCACAATGCCAGCCCATTCCATCCCTTCCAGGATAGCCGCCCTGATCGCAGGGGCATGCTCTCCCACCCCACCGCCAAAAATGATGGCTTCAGCGCCACCCAATACTGCGAGATATGCCCCCAGATACTTTCTTGCCCGATAGCAGTACAGTGCTATTGCCAGGCGGGCATTCTCATCTTCCGAATCCAGCAATGTACGCATATCAGCACTGATTCCGGAAACGCCCAACAGCCCTGATTCATGATTCAAAATATGATTTGTCTGCTCGGGTGACAATCCCTCGTGCTGTTGCAGATAGGTCAACAAACCGGCATCCACATCTCCCGAACGCGTAGCCATCACCAGCCCTTCCAGCGGTGAAAATCCCATGGATGTATCACACGGTTTGCCCTGTTTGCTCGCTGTAATCGAACACCCTGCGCCCAGCTGAAATGAAATCACTCTGCCGTTGGCAGCCTTTTCTGGTTGCAATTTACACCAGCACTGCCACATAGCCTGGTGGGCAATGCCATGAAAACCATAGCGTCGGAAACCATACTTCTTAGATAGAGTGCCTGGAAGCGCGTAAGTTCGTGCAACCTCTGGCAGATCCACATAAAATGCGGTATCGAATACTCCTATCTGGGGAACGCCATCACCCCACACCTCTTTTGCAGCACGTATCCAGCGCAAAGCAACCGGATTATGCAACGGCGCAAGCGGCACCAACTGCTCGATCTCATTTTCAACTGCTTCATTAATCAGTATAGGCGCATTAAACTTCACGCCACCGTTCACAACACGGTGGGCCACTAAATGCACTTTTGCCAGATCATGCTTCTGCGAAAAGGCACGTAACATCGTTTGGGGATCACTGCCATCGTTTTGAAAGTGGTCACTTGCTATTGCTTTCAAATTCCCGTGATCATCGCGTTCAAAAGCAACCAGGCGAACAGACGAACTACCCGTGTTCACGGTTAAAATCAGCATCGTGTATTTTCTCCTGGTTTCACATGCAATCCATCACAACTATTCTAGTTGCCGATTTCACCCTAAAAACAGCATGCCATCAAACGCTAAGAAAATCGTTCTAACTTTCTGATTCTCTCTGCGCCTCAGCGTCTCTGTGGTTCCATTGCTTTTAAATTTACAAAATTCTTGCTGCAATCCAATATATTCAACATTGAATCGTTTGTTTTCACCCATCATGTAAAATGTAAGTCATTCATGTTTCAATTTAGCATACTCCTATGGCCCATCTACCAGAACCCACTCCCGAAGCCCTGATTCATAGCCAGCAACTCGCCAATCTGATTCAGGCAGAAATTGAAAACAACCATAACTGGATTTCTTTTGCGCGATACATGGAACTGGCGCTTTACGCACCCGGCCTTGGCTATTACAGTGCAGGTGCATCAAAGTTTGGTCATTCTGGAGACTTCGTCACCGCACCGGAAATTTCCAGTCTTTTCGGCAGAACCCTTGCCCGTCAGGTTTCGCAAATATTACGTATGACTGACGGAGACATTCTTGAAACAGGTGCAGGTACGGGCGCCCTTGCTTTCCAATTACTTTCCGAACTAGCTAAATTAAACAGCCTGCCATCCCATTACTACATATTAGAAGTAAGTGCAGACTTACAGGAAAGACAACGCTCTTATTTGCAACAGAAGCTGCCTTATTTGGTTGATCGTGTCGAGTGGCTCAACCAACTGCCAAGCGCATTTTCCGGCGTTATTCTGGGAAATGAAGTATTGGATGCAATGCCCGTTCATCTTGTAGCGTGGCGCGAAAATGGATTGTATGAACGTGGCGTGACCTTACAGAACAACCGGTTTGCATGGCGTGAGCACCCCCTCACTACAGGCCGATTATTTGAAACAGTGTCAAAATTGATAGTGCCAAATGGTTACGTCAGCGAAATCAATCTGGCCGCACAAGGCTTCATCGCCAGCCTTGCTCAAATCCTTCAACAAGGCATTATACTGATGATTGACTATGGGTTTGGCGAAAGTGAGTACTATCATCCACAACGCAGTGAAGGCACACTCATGTGCCATTACCGCCACCACGCCCACGCTGAACCATTTTATCTTCCCGGATTGCAGGACATTACTGCCCACGTAGATTTCAGCGCTATCGCACTCGCCGGCATATCCAATGGATTGCAGTTACTCGGCTACACAACCCAAGCCAGTTTTTTGATCAATAGTGGTATCACAGACGTACTGAGTGAAACTTCACCAGAGAATGCAAGCATTTACTTACCTCTTGCAAATCAAGCACAAAAATTGCTCAGCCCCTCTGAAATGGGGGAGTTATTCAAGGTCATCGCCTTGGGTAAAAATATCTCTGACAGATTGATTGGTTTTACTATGGGTGACAAAAGCCGGTTGCTATAAAAGAGGGTAACTACGTGGCGCTAGGGACCGCGCGCCTTTGTGCCGTCCCGATTGGTCAGCATGATTGTCATTGTTTAGACTTTAAATAACTACTGACTTTCTATTTGTCTTGGTTCTAGCAAACATATGCACCCTGAACCATTGCAATAAGTGAAATGCAAATAGCGAGCCAAAGCTTTGTCATGGGTGTATATGCCAACCACACAAACGGGTACGTCACAAAATAAATTAGAGAAACCCAATTTCCAGAGTTTACCTTTTGCTTTGCGTCAGCCAAAGCGTCGATAAAGTGCTGTTTTCTGGTATACCGGAAAAATGTTGCTATGATCCATAACATGTACATTACCCCAAAAGCTACTAGGGGTTCGCTGTATTCACAAAAATTAGATGTCATGCTTTGGAACATTTGCAGCTACATAACCTAAAGTTTGCGGGACGGTTGTAAAGAGAAACAACGAAGCACTGATAATTGAATACATTGTACGATCCAAAAAGGTCACTATTAGCTACCCTTGCTTCAACGTTGGATTATGGCTTGTTGGTTGGTTACGAGGAAAACACAACCATCATTGTCTGACTGGCGTACCAAGTTGGCTTGTTCTCTATTTAAACATCGTGGCTTCATTTTCATAAAATCACCTTTGTTTCTAGGATGTTCAGTGTACGCAATGACTTCGTTTCCCTTCACAAAGGTAAGGACGTATATCCCGTCATTGCTACCGATAGAAGTCTTGCCAGTTGCGTCCCACTTGAACCCGAGGATTTTTTCGGCATGATCGTTCATAGTGTAGGGGCCTAAGACACACACCCGCTCCCATGATGACGGGCCGACGAGCGCCAAGTTGATTGGGCCCGTAGAGCTGGCATTGAACTGTGTCTGAATTTGCTCACTAATTCCGTTATTGCTGTCCGCACATGCAGAAATAAATAAGAAAGTGACTGTGGTGCTAAATATGCGAATATTCATGAGAATTAACGCAGAAGTTAAGAGACGGCAACTCAGCAATGGAACGAAGGCATGAAGTTAATGATAATAACATATATTAAAAGGAACAATATGGTCTTTCCCGTTCGATTGCGTTGAGCTCTTAATGATACTTCAACTGCGTTTCCATGCATTTTGACACAGTGAAGCCTCATTAAAGTTTGGGGCGGTTACGCGTAGTGATAAAAATTATCACAAACTTGATAGCTTGCATTCAGTAGGACCAGACTTTGACTTATCCTCATCTGCGCCGCTGAGCGTTACCGGAAAAATCGGGATGAAGGCAGTGCATGTCTGAGCATGTAGACGCGCAGCGGATCGTGCGAGTTTGCTCTGCCGCCCGATTTATTCGGTAACGCTCAGGCATCCCGAAGGGACGGCGTAGTTGGCGTCGCCTTCTTTTGGTTACTTTGCTTGGCGAAGCAAGAAAAGGGACTAGCCGCCGGGCTACCCCCGGCAGGTCAATTCAATTCGACTACCTTAATTTGCATACAAAACCAAACACCCACTCAAAATGAACGCATATAAACTCGCAAATATCCGGTGCAATGCACTTCGCTTATTGCACATTACGAATTACGCGAGTTGTCTGTTTTTAAACCACATCAATATAATCAAAGTTAATCCCATTATTAATGGGCCACTATTAAATATCGCGGATTCAAGTTTGAAGTGCAAGGCCTGTTGATTCGAAGAATACCTGATTGGGCGTTTGATATCCAAGTCGTTTTCTGGGGCGATTGTTCAAT